>JAOPZD010000557.1 GCA_025964295.1 Conexibacter sp. | reverse complement strand
GGGCCGGCGGGGCCGGCCACGGGCGGCGGCGCGGGGACGTAGCTCGACGGGAAGCGGCCGATCGCGTTGTTGGCGTGGTCGGTGAACCAGACGGCCTTGTCGGGACCAAGCACCACGCCGTTGAGCGGGCACGCGCGGGCGTTGGACGCGCTGTAGCACGTCTCGTGCACGCCGCCGGTCAACGACACCTGGTCGGTGTAGACGCCGTCGTTCAGCTCGCGCACGAGCATCCCGCTGTAGGCGACGTACCAGAAGCCGCCGGACGGATCGGCCGCGAGCTGGCTGCCGGTGCTCATGAGCGACGAGACGTCGGTGAACGTCCCGAAGAGCTGCGGCAGGCGGACGAGCGTGGGGATCAGGCTCCCGGCGCCGCCGCTCTTGGCCGTGGCGATCGCGTGGTAGGCGCCGTCGGCGCCGGCCACGATGCCGGTCGGCGTCGAGCCGGGCGTGCCGCCGGGGCTGCCGGTCGGGGCCGAGAGCGTGGTCTCCCCCGCAACGCCGCTGGTCAGGCCCTGGAAGCCGAAGTGGTTGCCCACGCCGGCGCTGTACCAGACCTGATCCATGTTGCCCGGCGAGGGCGTGATGTACAGCGGGCCGTCGCTCCCGAAGAGCGTGCTGAACTCGGTGATCACGCCCGCCGGGGTGATGCGCGCGACCTTCGAGGCGCCGTACTCCGTGAACCACACGTTGCCGTCGCCGCCCAGCGTGATGCCCATCGGCTGGCTGGCGGCCGTGGGCGTGGCGAACTCGCTGAGCGCGCCGGCGGGGGTCATCCGGCCGATCTTGCTCGTGTTGGTCTCGGTGAACCAGAGGTTGCCGTCGGCGCCCGCGATGATGCCGTTGGGCTGCGCGTTGGCGGTCGGCAGCGGGAACTCGCTGATCGCCCCGGCCGTCGTGATGCGCCCGATCTTGTTGCTCGAGGCCTCGGTGAACCACAGGGCGCCGTCCGGCCCGACGGTGATCGCGGTCGGGTTGCTGGCGCCCGTGGGCAGCGCGAACTCGGTCAGCGGGCCGTCTTCGGCCCATGCCGCCGGGGCGAGGGCCAAGAGCGCCGTCGCCACGACCGTGGCGGTGATCCTGAGCATCGGCCCACCATACGTCTGCCCTCGGACACCCTGGACGGGTGGCCGGGCCGCGCTCCCCGACGCGCCGTGAGGCGGCCGCTAGGGGAACAGCGGCGCCAGGGCGCTGCTCGCCTCGCGCAGCTCCGCCAGGCCCCAGCGCTCGCCGAGGTCGGAGACGGCGATCTCGACGTGCTCGCCGCCGACGGTGCCGAGGACCTCGACGGGGATCTGCTCGCCGAGGCGCTCGAGGACGTCGCGCGGGCCGGAGAGGACGAAGCCGCCGGCGCGCTCGCCGAAGAGCGTCGTCCAGACGTCGTCGACGTCGCCGAGGTCCAGCGCCGCCCCGAGGCCGCCGGCCAGCGCGGACTCCGCGACGGCGACGAGGAACCCGCCCTCGGCGATGTCGTGCGCGCTGGACAGCTCGCCCGAGCGAACCGCCTCGCGGACGGCGTCCAGCGTGGCGGCGACCTGGGCGATGTCGATCTCTGGCAGCCCGTCCGGCAGCGCCTCGCCGCGCAGCTTGGCCAGCTCGCCCGCGTCCAGCGCCGGATCGCCGGGCCAGCCGGCGAGCGCGATCGCGTCGCCCTCGCGGGCGAAGCCGAGGCGGCCGGCGCGCGTGGCGTCGGGCAGGATCCCGACCATCCCGACGACCGGCGTCGGGTAGATCGGGCCGTCGGCGCCCTCGTTGTAGAGCGACACGTTGCCGCCCACGATCGGCGCCTCCAGCGCGCGGCAGGCGTCGCCGAGGCCGCGGACGGCCTCGGTCAGCTGCCAGGCGATGTGGGGCTTCTCGGGGTTGCCGAAGTTGAGGTTGTTCGTCGTCCCCAAGGGGAGCGCGCCCACGCACGCCAGGTTCGCGGCGCACTCCAGGACGTTGCCGACCGTGCCCCAGTAGGGGTCGGCGGCGACCTTGCGGCCGTTGCCGTCGATCGATGCGGCGATCGACGGCGCGCCCTCGCCCATGTCATACAAGTACAGGACGGCCGCGTCGGCCTCCTCGGGCCGGCGCACCGTGCGCGACTGCACGATTGGGTCGTACTGCTCGAACAGCGGGCGGCGCGAGGCGAGGTTCGGCGACGACAGCAGCGCGATCAGCGCCTCGCGCACGTCGGCCTCGAAGCCGAGCGTCGCGGCGGGCGCCGGGTACAGGCCGGCCGCCGGCTTCTCGGGCGCCAGGTCGTACAGCGGCGCGTCGTCGACCAGGCCGGTGACCGGCATGTCGCCGACGACCTCGTCGCCGCGCAGGATCCGGAAGCGGTTGCCCTCGGTCACCGTGCCGATCGCGGTGCCGTTGACCTCCCACTTCTCACACAGCGCCAGGACCGCGTCCACCTTGTCGGGCGTGCAGACGCAGAGCATGCGCTCCTGGGACTCCGACACCATGATCTCGAACGGCTCCATGTCGGCCTCGCGCAGCGGGACCTTGGCGACGTCGAGGTCGAGGCCGACCTCGCCCTTGGCCGCCATCTCCGACGCGGCGGACGTCAGGCCCGCGGCGCCGAGGTCCTGCAAGGCCACCAGGAGCCCGTGATCCAGCAGCTCGAGCGAGCACTCCAGGAGCTTGGACTCCTCGAACGGGTCGCCGACCTGCACCGACGGGCGCTTGGACTCGTCGGCGACGTCGAGCTCGGTCGACGCCAGCACCGACGCGCCGCCGATCCCGTCGCGGCCGGTGGACGCGCCGAAGAGCACCAGGACGTTGCCGACGCCCGCGGCCGCGCTGCGCACCATGTCGTCGGTGCGCGCCAGGCCGATGGCCATGGCGTTGACCAGGCAGTTGGTCTCAGAGGGCGCCTCGAAGACGACCTCGCCGCCGACGGTCGGCACGCCGATCGAGTTGCCGTAGTGGCCGATGCCGGCCACGGCGCGATCCAGCAGGTAGCGCGAGCGCTCGGAGTCCGGCTCGCCGAAGCGCAGCGAGTCGAGGATCGCGATCGGCCGCGCGCCCAGCGCGAAGATGTCGCGCAGGATCCCGCCGACGCCGGTCGCGGCGCCCTGGAAGGGCTCGACGGCGCTCGGGTGGTTGTGGGACTCGACCTTGAAGGCCACCGCCCAGCCGTCGCCGACGTCGACGGCGCCGGCGTTCTCGCCCGGGCCCATGACGACCGCCGGGCCCTCGGTGGGCAGCGTGCGCAGCAGCTTCTTGGAGTGCTTGTAGGCGCAGTGCTCGCTCCACAGCAGCGAGAACATCGCGAGCTCGACCTCGTTGGGCTCGCGGCCGTCCAGCTCCTGCACGACCATGGCGTACTCGTCGCGCGTGAGCCCCAGCGCGACCGCCTGCTCGATGCCGGGCGCGACGACCGTGCCCGCGATCTCGGCCTCAGGCGACGGCGACACGGGCCATCCCCTCGAACAGCTTGAGCCCGTCGGCCGAGCCGCCGGTCAGGACGTCCACCGCGTGCTCGGGGTGCGGCATCAACCCCATCACGTTGCCCGCGGCGTTGACGACGCCGGCGACGTCGTCCTGGGACCCGTTGAAGTTGTGGCCCTCGGCGTAGCGCAGCACGACCTGCTCGGCCGGCACGTCGCCGAAGAAGCAGCCGGTCTGGTGCTTGGCCGGGATCGACAGGCGCTGCCCGACCTCGCAGGTGGAGGTGAACGGCGTCGCCGTCGTCTGGACCTCGAGGTCGACCTGGCGGCAGACGAAGCGGAGGTCCTTGTTGGGCAGCAGCGCGCCCGGCAGCAGGCCGGCCTCGCAGAGGATCTGGAAGCCGTTGCAGATGCCGAGGACCGGGCCGCCGGCCTCGGCGAAGCGGATGACCGACTCCATCACCGGCGAGAAGCGCGCGATGGCGCCCGCGCGCAGGTAGTCGCCGTAGGAGAAGCCGCCCGGGACGACCACGCCGTCGACGCCCTGCAGGTCGCCGTCGCCGTGCCACAGCGCCACCGCCTCGGCGACCCTGCCGACCGCGAGGCGCGCGTCGACGTCGTCGCAGGTGCCCGGGAACGTGATGACGCCGAGCCTCACGAGGCGGTGACCGCCTGGATCTCGTAGTCCTCGATCAGCGGGTTGGCCAGCAGCTTGCGGCACATGTCGTCCAGCTGGGCCTCGTCCTCGACGTCGAGCTCGACCAGGCGGCCGACGTGGACGTTGGCGACGCCCGCGAAGCCGAGCGCCGGCAGCGCGCGCTCGACGGCGACGCCCTGCGGGTCGAGGATCCCCGCCTTGGGGCGGATCAGGACGCGGGCCCTCACGCCGAGGCCGCCGTCCGCGCGATCCAGGCGTCGAACGGCTCGCCGGTGATCAGCTCGTAGGCCTCGATGTACTTGGCGCGGGTGCCGGCGACGACGTCGGCGGGCACCTCCGGCGCGGGCGGCGCCTTGTCCCAGCCGGTCGACGACGCCCAGTCGCGGACGTACTGCTTGTCGAACGACGGCTGGCCGTGGCCCGGCTCATAGCCCTCGACCGGCCAGTAGCGGGAGGAGTCCGGCGTGAGCGCCTCGTCGCCGAGGATCAGCTCGCCGGCGCTGTTGACGCCGAACTCGAACTTCGTGTCGGCCAGGATCACGCCGCGCTGCGCGGCGAGGTCGGTGGCGAAGGAGTACAGCGCGATCGACACGTCGCGCAGGCGGCCCGCCAGCTCGCGGTCGCCGAGGATCTCGCCGGCCTGGTCGATGTCGATGGCCTCGTCGTGGCCCTCGTCGGCCTTGGTCGACGGGGTGAAGATCGGCGTCGGCAGCTTCTGGGACTCGCGCAGGCCGGGCGGCAGCTCGATGCCCGAGACCTTGCCCGTGGCCTGGTAGTCCTTCCAGCCCGAGCCGGTGATGTAGCCGCGCACGACGCACTCGACCGGCAGCATCTTCAGCTTCTGCACGGCCATCGCGCGGCCGCGCACCTCGTCGGGCACGCCCTCGGTGGCCGAGATGTAGTGGTTGGGGACGATGTGCCCCGTCTTGTTGAACCAGAACGCGGAGATGCCGGTGAGCACGTTGCCCTTGTCCGGGATCCCGTTCGGGTGCACCACGTCATACGTGGAGATGCGGTCGGAGGCGACCAGCAGGAGGCGGTCGCCCAGGTCGTAGATCTCGCGGACCTTGCCGCTGGCGACGAGCGGCAGGTCGAGGTCGGCGGCGGCGGTCACGCCCTGAAGGTATCGAAGGGCGCGGGGGACCCGCGTGGTGATTCAGGCGGTCGTTGCGGGATCGACCGTGGTCGTGCTCGCGCGTCGTGTGGATGCTGGGCGTCGCGCGATTCCGCGGCCGATCCTGGTTGGATCGGCAAGGCATCGCGTGGCGCTCAGCGCCGCACGGCGCGCGAGCACGGCCGCGGGAATCCCGCGATGGCCGCCTAGGCCGACTTTGCGGAGATCTCGCGCACCATGGCGCACGGATCCGCGGCGGCGCCGACCATCGGCGGCCGGCCGGCGCTCAGGCCGCAGAGCACGACGTCGAGGTAGCGGTCCCACGACGCCTCCGGCAGGAGCATGCCCGGCATCGGGCGGATCGCGGCGCCGAGCATCTTGGTGGCGGTCGAGATGTCGCCCGCCTCGACGCCCTCGCGCAGGACGCCCGCGTCGCGCGCCGGGTCCAGCAGGCTCGTCAACGCCTCCATCATCCGGTCGGTCAACGCGACCGGCGGGTCTTCGGAGACGAAGCGCGCCGCGATCGCGTCGAAGAACGCCTGGTTCTGCGCCTGCATGGCCATGTGGTGGCGCAGGAACTCGCGCAGGCCGTCGAGCGGGTCCGGGTTGGCGGCGGCGTCCTGCGCGGCGGCCTCGACCTCTTCGACGAAGCCCTCGAAGACCGCGAGGACCAGCGCCTCCTTGCTCGGGAAGCGGCGGAAGAACGTGGCCTTGCCGACCCCGGCGCGGCGGGCGATCTCCTCGACGCCGACCTGCAGCCCACGCTCGGCGAACGCCTCGCGGGCGGCCTCGAGGATCCGCTCCAGGTTGCGCTGGGCGTCTGCGCGAAGAGGGATGGCATTCGAGACCGTCATGTGACACATGGTACCAGTTCCGTCACGAAACGGACCGTATGGTCCACAAATACGGACCACACGGTCCGAAAAGACGGACCGATCGGTCCGCTTGTGCTACGGTCATCCGGACCGCGCGGTCCGCTTGCTCTCTCGACCGACGCGACCCAGTCCTCAACGACCCACTCCCCCACACGCTATGACCTCCTCTTCCTCCGAGACCACCACGACCGAACGGCATTGGATCGTCACGGTCGTCGTCGTCTGCCTCGCGCAGTTCATGGTGATCCTGGACGCCACGATCACGAACGTCGCGCTGCCCTCCATCCAGGCCGACCTCCACTTCTCCCCCACCGACCTGCAGTGGGTCGTCAACGTCTACCTGCTGATCTTCGGCGGGTTCCTGCTGCTCGGCGGTCGCGCCGGCGACCTCTTCGGCCGGCGCAAGCTGTTCCTCGCGGGCATCTCGCTGTTCACCGCGGCATCGCTGCTCGACGGGCTGGCGACGTCGTCGGGCTTCCTCGTCGCCGCCCGCGCGCTGCAGGGCCTGGGCGCCGCGCTCGTCGCCCCCAGCGCGCTGAGCATCATCACCACGACGGTTCCCGAGGGCCCGGACCGCGCCAAGGCGCTCGGCGCCTTCGCGGCGATCTCCGGCGGTGGCGGCGCCGTCGGCCTCCTCCTCGGCGGCCTGCTCACCGACGCCCTCTCCTGGGAGTGGGTGTTCTTCGTCAACGTGCCGGTCGGCATCATCGCGCTGATCCTGGCGCTGCGGTTCGTCCCCGAGTCGCGGGCCGATGACCGCCGTGGCGGCTTCGACCTCGTCGGCGCGTTCCTGGTGACCTCGGGCCTCGTGCTGTTGACCTACGCCATCGTCAAGGCGGAGGCCTTCGGCTGGGGCAGTCCCAAGACGCTCGGCCTCGGCGCCGGCGCGGCCGCGCTGCTCGTCGCCTTCGGCGCCGTCCAGAACCGGAGCGCAGCGCCGCTGGTGAGGCTGTCGATCTTCCGGACGCGGACGCTGACGACCGCCAATGCCGTGACGCTCCTGCTGCTCAGCGGCCTGAACGCGTTCTTCTACTTCGGCTCGCTGTACTTCCAGCAGGTCAAGGGCTACAACGCGCTGGAGTCCGGCGCGGCCTTCGTGCCGATGACCCTCGGCATCATCACCGGCTCGGTCATCTCCCAGCGGCTGATCGCGCGGTTCGGCGTCAAGGCCGTGCTGCTCGGCGGCGTGGGGCTCGGCGCGGTGGGCCTGGCGTGGATGACGATGCTGACGCCCGACAGCGGCTACGTCGGCGGCTTCCTGCCCGGCATCCTGATGCTGGCGCTCGGCATCGGCAACGCGTTCGTGCCGCTGACGCTGATCGCGACCGGCGGCGTCGCGCCCGACGACCAGGGCCTCGCGTCCGGGCTGTTCAACACCTCGCAGCAGATCGGTGGCGCGCTCGGCCTGGCCGTGCTGGCGACGTTCGCCAACTCGGCGACCGACAAGGCGACCGGCTCGCACGCCGACGCGCTGGTGCACGGCTACACGACCGCCTTCGGGATCGCGGCCGGGCTGCTGGCCGTCGGCGCGCTCATCACCGGCGTGACGCTCCGGGCCAAGGAGGCCAACGCGAGCGCCGCGGCGGCCGAGGGCGTCGAGGCGCTGGTGGCGGCCTAGACCAGGACGTCCAAGCGGCTCACGATCTCGTGGGCGTGCTTGGTGTAGTGGTTGAGATCGAAGATCTCGTCGAGGTCGAGGGATCGGGCCAGCCCACCCTCGGCCTCGAGCAGCTCCCGCAGCGGCGTGTGCGTGTCCCACGCCTGCTGCGCGGTGCGCTGGGCGATCCGGTAGGCCTCGTCGCGCTGCAGGCCGCCGGCGACGAGCGCGAGCAGGACCCGCTGGGAGAACAGCGCGCCGTAGGTCAGGTCGATGTTCTCGCGCATGCGGTCGGCGTGGACGACCATGCCGCGCGCCAGGCGCGTCGCCAGCGCCTGCATGTAGTCCAGCGCGATCGTCGCGTCGGGCAGCACGACGCGCTCGGCGCCGGAGTGCGAGATGTCGCGCTCGTGCCACAGCGCGACGTCCTCCACCCCGACCTGCGCGTAGCCGCGCAGGACGCGCGCGAGACCCGTGATGCGCTCGCTGACGATCGGGTTGCGCTTGTGCGGCATCGCCGACGAGCCCTTCTGCGCGCCCGTCCGGAACGGCTCCTCGACCTCGCGCACCTCGGTGCGCTGGAGGTGGCGGAACTCGGTGGCGAAGCGCTCCAGCCCCGCGCCGGCCAGCGCGACCGCCTGCAGCAGCTCGGCGTGGCGGTCGCGGGCCACGACCTGCGTGGAGACCGGCTCGGCCTCCAGGCCCAGGCGCGCGAGCACGCGGCGCTCGAAGTCCGGCGACGTCGCGGAGTAGGTGCCGACCGCGCCGGAGACCGCGCCGACCGCGACCTGGTCGATCGCGCGCTCCAGCCGCTTGAGATTGCGGTCGGCCTCGAAGGCGAAGCCCGCGAGCTTGATGCCGAACGTCGTCGGCTCGGCGTGGACGCCGTGGGTGCGGCCGACGCAGACCGTGTCGACGTGCGCCCGCGCCTGCTCGACCAGGGCATCGCGGTACTCGCGCGCGCCGGTCAGGAGGATGTCGCCGGCCTTGCGCAGCTGCAGGCCCAGCGCGGTGTCCAGGACGTCGGACGACGTGAGGCCGTAGTGGATCCAGCGGCCGGCCTCGCCCGCGCTCGCGCTGAGCACGTCGACGAAGGCCGCGACGTCGTGGTCGGTGACCTGCTCGCGCTCCAGGACCGCCTCGACGGTGAACGTCGCGAGCGCGATCGCCTCGAGCTCGTCGGGCGACGGCCCCGCGGTCTCCAGCGCGCAGGCGACCTCGACCTCGCGCCAGCTCTCGAGCTTGGCCTCGTCGGTCCAGACGGCCCCGATCTCGGGGCGGGTGTAGCGCGAGATCACGCGTTCAAGATACGAAGCGCGAGGTGGCCGGCGTTCTTGGCGTTGTCGAGGCCCACGGCCGCGACCGGCACGCCCGGCGGCATCTGCACGACGGAGAGCAGCGCGTCGAGGCCGCCGGCGGCGGAGAGGCGGCTCGACAGCGGGACGCCGATGACCGGCAGGTCGGTGTGCGCGGCGGCGACGCCGGGCAGCGCGGCCGACAGGCCGGCGCCGGCGATGATGACCTTGAGCCCGCGCATGCGCGCGTTCTTGCAGTAGTCGGCGACCAGGGCGGGGTCGCGGTGGGCGGACATCACGCGCGTCTCTGAGCGGATGCCCGCGTCCTCGAGGACCTTCGACGCTCCGGCCATGGTGTCCATGTCGGACTGCGAGCCCATGATGATCGCGACGAGCGGCGCGTCGGTGTCGGTCGCGGCCTCCTCGAGCTGCGTCAGGGTCTCGGGCGCCGTCTCGGGCGCCGCGGCCGGGGTGGTGGTCGGCTGGGGCTGGTCGGTCATGTCGTCGTCACGCGCTCCACGGCCCGCTGGGCGATGTCGCGCCGCAGCTGCCGTCCGTCGAACTGGATGAGGTCGGCGGCAGCATAGGCACGATCGCGCGCGGACGCAGGGTCGGGGCCCAGCGCGGTGACGTTCAGCACGCGCCCGCCCGCGGTGACGACGTCGCCGATCGCGCTGCGCGCCGTGCCCGCGTGGAGCACCTCGGCGCCCGCGCGCGCCGCGTCCTCCAGGCCGGTGATGACGTCGCCCGACGACGACGAGGCCGGGTAGCCGGCGCTGGCCATGACGACCGTGACGGCCCACGCGTCGGTGAACTCCAGCGGCGTCGCCGCCAGGCCGCCGGGGCGCGTGGCGGCCATCAGGATCTCGAGCAGGTCGCCGCGCAGGCGCGGGAGGACGACCTGCGTCTCGGGGTCGCCGAAGCGCGTGTTGAACTCGATCACCTGCGGGCCGTCGGCGGTGAGCATCAGCCCCGCGTAGAGGACGCCGTGAAACGGCGTGCCGCGCTCACGCAGGAGGTCGACCACCGGCTGGTGGATCGCCGCGACGATCGCGTCGGGGTCCGGCGCGCCGACGACCGGCGAGTACGCGCCCATGCCGCCCGTGTTGGGGCCCTCGTCGCCGTCGAAGATCCGCTTGTAGTCCTGCGCGGGGACCATCGGGACCGCGCGCTGGCCGTCGCAGAGGGCGAACAGCGACAGCTCCTCGCCCTCCAGGAAGTCCTCGACGACGACCGGGCCGTCGCCGAAGCGGCGCTGCTCGAGCATCTCGCTCAGCGCCTCGCGCGCCGTGGCCTCGTCGGGCGCGACGACGACGCCCTTGCCCGCCGCGAGGCCGTCGAACTTGATGACGGTCGGGTAGCGGCCGCCGATCGCCGCCAGCCCGTCCGCGACGGTCTCGACCTCGCTCCAGTTCGCGGTCGGCACGCCCGCGCTGGCCATGACCTCCTTGGCGAACGCCTTGGAGCCCTCCAGCTGCGCGGCGGCGGCCGACGGCCCGAAGTGCGCGATGCCCGCGGCCTCCAGCCGGTCGGCCAGGCCCGCGACCAGCGGCGCCTCCGGGCCGATCACGACGAGGCCGATCTGCTCCTCGCGCGCGAGCGCGACGAGACCGTCGAGGTCGTCGACGCCGACCGCCACGCACCGCGCGACCGCCGCGATCCCGGGGTTGCCGGGCGCGGCGAGCAGCTCGGGCTGCTGGGGCGAGCGCGCCAGCGCGTTGACGATCGCGTGCTCGCGACCGCCGGAGCCGACGACGAGGACCTTCATGTGACGTGAGGACGGGAGCGAAGCGGTCTCGCGGCCCGGCGGCGCTCGGGGGTCACTACAAGCTGGCGATGAAGTCGTCGATCGGGATCGCGCTGAGCGTCTCGAAGCGGCCGGTCCCGCGGGAGCCGAGCTCCAGCGACACGCGGGCCATCGTCGACTCGTCCGGCGCCTCGACGATCGAGACGAAGTCGAAGCGTCCGAGGACCGACCACTGAGCCTTGACGGTCGCTCCGAGCTGCTCGACCTCGGAGTTGACCTCGCGGATGCGCTGCGGGTTGTTCTTGACCGTCTGCACGCCCTCGGGCGTGAGCGTGGAGAGCATGATGTACGTCGGCATAGCGCTCCTTCTACCCGATCCGCGTGTTCGGCGAGGCACGACCCCTAGTCTGAATGGCTTCCATGCGCCGCCTCGCCGCCTTCGCCCCGCTCCTGATGCTGCTCGTCCCGGCCGCCGCCCACGGCGCGATCGTGCAGACCGATCGCACCTGCTACCTGCAGACCGACAAGACGAACGTCACGGTCAGCGGCCAGGGGTTCACGCCCGGCAGCGCGTACAGCGTGGCGCTCGACGGCACCGCGCTGACCAGCGGGACCAACGTCATCGGCGCCGCCGGCGAGATGCAGGGCGCGTTCGCCCCGCCCGCGCTGGGCAACGACGAGCTGGAGCGGACGTTCACCGTCCAGGTCGCCTCCGACGCGCTGACCGCGTCCTCGATGTTCACCGTCACGCGGCTGAAGGCGAACTTCACGCCGTCCTCGGGCGACCCGAAGAAGCTGCGGGTGCGCTTCTCGGTCGCGGGCTTCGGGCTGGCCATGCACGACCCCGACGTCTACGTGCACTACATCGCGCCGGGCGGCCGGCTCAAGCAGACGGTCCGGCTGGGCCGGGCGACCGGGCAGTGCGGGCGGATCGCCAGGACCGCCAAGCGGCGGCTGTTCCCGTTCGCCTCGCCCAAGCTCGGCAAGTGGCAGCTGCAGTTCGACACGACCAAGGCCTTCACCAAGGGCGTGACCGGGAGCAAGTTCCTGTTCTACTCGGTCGGCGTGTGCCTGCAGCCCCCGGGCGCGCCGAAGCCGAGCAAGACCGCGCCGTGCCCGCAGAAGGTCACGAGCTGAGCGCCGCCATCGCGCTGCGCGGCGCGACCGTGCGGCGCTGGTCGGCCGGCGCGGGTCGCGAGCTGCGCCTGCTCGACGCCGTCGACTGGGAGGTCGCGCGCGGCGAGCACTGGGTCGTGCTCGGCCCCAACGGCGCGGGCAAGACCACGTTGATGCACCTGGCCGGCGCGATGGCGCAGCCGTCGTCGGGTGACGTCGAGGTGCTCGGCGAGCGGCTCGGCGCGGTCGACGTGCGCGCGCTGCGCGAGCGGATCGGCTTCGTCGACGCGCGGCTGGCGCGCTCGCTGCGCGGCCACCTCAACGGGCTGCAGACCGTGCTGACCGGGGCGTTCAACACCATCATCCTGCAGGTCAAGCGGCTGACGCCCGAGCACGAGGAGCGCGCGCGGGCGCTGATGGCGCTGGTCAGCGCCGGCGAGCTGGCGCAGCGGCGCTTCGAGGACTGCTCCCAGGGCGAGCGCCAGCGGCTGCTGCTGGCCCGGGCGCTGATGGCCGACCCCGAGCTGCTGCTGCTCGACGAGCCCGCCGCGGGCCTCGACCTGCCGGGGCGCGAGGGCCTCGTCGGCGCGCTCGTGTCGCTCGCGCGCGACCGGCCGGCGCTGCCAACGGTGACGGTCACCCACCACCTCGAGGAGATCCCGCCGTCCTGCTCGCACGCGCTCCTGCTGCGCGGCGGCCACGTGCTGGCGGCCGGGCCGGTCGCCGAGGTCCTCACCAGCGCGCGCGTCAGCGACTGCTTCGGCGTGCCGGTCGACGTGAACGGCCGCCGCGGCCGCTGGGCCGCGGCGGTGCGCCACGAGGACGACGAGGCCGCGGCCTAGGCTGCCGCCGCGGGCTCCGGCTCGGCCGCCGGCGCCTTGACGAACGTCAGCTCGCCGTCGGCGGCGTCGACGTGCACGGCGTCGCCCTCGCGGAAGCGGCCCTCGAGGATCCCGAGCGCCAGCGCGTCGACGAGCCGCTTCTGGATCACGCGCTTGAGCGGGCGCGCGCCGTAGGTGGGGTCGTAGCCGAGGTCGCCGAGCAGCGTCCGCGCCTCGGGCGTGAGCGTCACGTCGATCGAGCGGTCGCGGACCCGGGCCAGGACGCGCTCGACCTGGAGGTCGACCACCGCGGCGAGGTGCTCGCGGTCCAGCGGGTGGAACTCGACGATGTCGTCCAGGCGGTTGATGAACTCCGGCTTGAAGTGCGCCTCCGCGCCGGCCCGGCCGCCCGGGATGTTGGAGGTCATGATCAACACGGTGTTCTTGAAGTCGACCGTGCGGCCCTGGCCGTCGGTCAGGCGCCCGTCGTCCATCACCTGCAGGAGCACGTTGAACACGTCGGGGTGCGCCTTCTCGATCTCGTCGAGCAGGACCACCGTGTAGGGCCGGCGGCGCACGGCCTCGGTCAGCTGGCCGCCCTCCTCGTAGCCGACGTAGCCGGGAGGCGCGCCGACGAGGCGGGAGACGGCGTGCTTCTCCATGTACTCCGACATGTCGAGGCGGACCATCGCGTCGCCACTGTCGAACATGAACTCCGCGAGCGCGCGCGCGAGCTCGGTCTTGCCGACGCCGGTCGGGCCGAGGAACAGGAACGTGCCGATCGGGCGGTCCGGGTCCTGCAGGCCGGCGCGCGAGCGGCGCAGCGCGTTGGAGACCGCGGCGACCGCCTCGTCCTGGCCGATGACGCGCTGGTGCAGGCGCTCCTCCATGTGGATGAGCTTCTCGACCTCGCCCTCGAGCAGCCGCGACACGGGGATCTTGGTCCAGCGCGCGACGACCTCGGCGATGTCCTCGGCGTCGACGATCTCGCGCAGGAAGCCCGCGTCGCCGTCGGTGCGCTCCTCGCGCTCGGCGAGCTGGCGCTGCAGCTCGGGGATCTCGCCGTGGCGCAGGCGCGCGGCCTCCTCGAGGTTGGCCTCGCGCTCGGCGCGCTCCAGCGCGCGGGTCGCCGCCTCGAGGCGCTCGCGCACCTCCTGCACGCCGCCGATCGCGTCCTTCTCGGCCTGCCACTCGGCGGTCATCGCGGCCGACTTCTCCTTGAGGTCGGCGAGCTCGCGGTCGAGCGCGTCGAGGCGCTGCAGCGACGCGTCGTCGGTCTCCTTGGCCAGCGACGTGCGCTCGATCTCCAGCTGCAGGATGCGGCG
>JAOPZD010000395.1 GCA_025964295.1 Conexibacter sp. | reverse complement strand
CCGCCGCGTTCCCGGAGTGGTCGGCCACGCCGCCGGCGCGCCGCCGCGCGCTGCTGGAGGCCGCCGCCGACCTGCTCGACGAGCGCGCGCAGGAGATCGCCCAGACGATGACCGCCGAGGTCGGCGCGACGTTCGGCTGGGGCATGTTCAACTGCACGCTGGCCGCGGGCATGCTGCGCCACGCGGGCTCGCTGGCCGAGACGATCGAGGACGAGCAGACGATCGCGTCCGCCGTGCCCGGGCTCAGCGCGAAGGCCGTGCGCCAGCCCGTCGGCGTGGTCGTCGGGATCGCGCCGTGGAACGCGCCGGTGATCCTCGCCACGCGCGCCGTCGCGACGCCGCTGGCCTTCGGCAACACGGTGGTGTTGAAGGCCAGCGAGGAGTGCCCGCGCACGCACGCCGCCGTGGCCCGGGCGATCGACGACGCGGGCGTCCCCGCGGGCGTCATCAACCTCATCACCAACGACCCGGCCGACGCGGCCGACGTCGTCGAGGAGCTGATCGCCCATCCGGCGGTCAAGCGCATCAACTTCACCGGCTCGACGAAGGTCGGCCGGATCATCGCCGCCAAGGCGGCCGAGCACCTCAAGCGCACGCTGCTCGAGCTCGGCGGCAAGGCGCCGTTCGTCGTGCTGGCCGACGCCGATCTCGACGAGGCCGCGGCCGCGGCGAACTTCGGGGCGTTCATGAACTCCGGCCAGATCTGCATGTCGACCGAGCGGATCGTCGTCGACGGCGCGGTGGCCGATCAGCTGGGCGAGAAGCTCGTGGCCAAGGCGTCGGCGCTGACCGTCGGCGATCCGCGCGATCCCAACACGATGATCGGCCCGGTCGTCAACGCGGCCGCCGCGCGGCGCGTGCGCGAGCTGATCGACGACGCCGTCGCCAAGGGCGCGACCGTCCTGACCGGCGGCGACGCCGACGGCCTCCTGCTCACCCCGACGATCGTCTCCGGCGTGACGCCCGCGATGCGCATCTACGCCGAGGAGTCCTTCGGCCCCGTCGTGACGATGATCGCCGTCGACGGGACCGAGGAGGCCGTGCGCGTCGCCAACGACACCGAGTACGGCCTCTCCGCCGCGGTGTTCGGCGCCGACGTCGACAACGCGCAGGCCGTGGCGCGCCGGATCCAGTCCGGGATCTGCCACGTCAACGGCGCGACGGTCCACGACGAGCCCCAGATGCCGTTCGGCGGCGTCAAGGCGTCCGGGTGGGGGCGCTTCGGCGGCGACGCGGCGATCGACGAGTTCACCGACCTGCGCTGGCTGACGGTGCAGGCCGGCGGGCGCCACTACCCGATCTAGCGCGGGGCGGGACGGGCCGGCGGCCCGGGGGTGCGGCTGCCCGCACCCCGGGGGTCGCGCGGGGGTCCCCTGATGCAGCCGGGGGTCTCCGCGGCGACAGTGCGGCCCATGCGCTTCTCCCTGCTCCCCCTCCCGCTCCTCGCCGCGCTGGCCATCGTCCCCGCGGCGGCCCACGCCGCGACGATCACCTCCGACGGCAACGGCACCTACACCTACGTCGGCGCGCCCGGCGAGGTCAACAACATGAGCATCCAGGCCCCGGAGTCCGGCGGCGTCCTCTTCTACGTCAACGAGGGCATCAACGTCACCTCGGCGCCCGCGACCTGCGCGCCCGCCTACGGCGACGGCAACTGGGCCAAGGTCCTGTGCACCAACCCGAAGGCGGTCGTCGTGCAGGCCGGCGACGGCGACGAGAACATCACCATGGCCAGCGGCCTGGGCTGGCCGGTCAGCGTCGACGGCGGCGCCGGCTCGGACTGGATCCGCGGCGACGCCGGCGACGACACGCTCATCGGCGGCCCGGGCAACGACAAGCTCGAGGGCTCCAAGGGCAACGACACGCTCGACGGCGGCGACGGCGACGACGAGCTGATCGGCTACTCCGGCGCCGACCACCTGATGGGCGGCCCGGGCAACGACAAGCTGTCGCCGGACGGCTACGAGGACCCCTCGGCCGACGTCGTCGACGGCGGCCCCGGCATCGACACGATCGAGGGCGACTACTCCTCGCGCTTCCGCGACAGCGACGTGCCGCAGGGCCTGAGCTTCACGCTCGCCGGCGGCGCCGACGACGGCCGCCCCGGCGAGGGCGACGACCTGCGCAGCATCGAGCGGCTCAAGCTCAGCGAGAGCGCCCGCGTCGTCGGCAGCGAAGGTCCCGACTACGTCAAGGTCGCCCAGGCGACCAACGCCGGTGAGCTGATCGGCAACGGCGGCGACGACGACCTCAACGGCGCCGACGGCAACGAGAAGCTCGACGGCGGCCCCGGCAACGACCACCTCGACGGCGGCTTCGGCGACGACATCATCGTCGGCGGCCCCGGGCAGGACCGGATCTCCGGCGACCTGGCCGGCGGCGACTGCGGCCCGCTGTGGTGCAAGTACCCCTACGGCAACGACACGATCTACGCCCAGGACGGCGAGGTCGACTCGATCGTCTGCGGCTTCGGCACCGACACGGTCTACGCCGACGCGGTCGACGTGGTCGACAAGGACTGCGAGACCGTCACCCGCGCCGGGGCGGTCCCCCCGCCGACGCCGGTCACGGGCAAGCCCGCCACCAAGGGCACGGGCGGCAGCTCCGCCTCCGCGAAGGCCGCGCTGGCCGGCAAGGTCACGATCGCCAGGGCCCTGAAGTCCGGCTTCACGGTCAAGCTCACCGGCCTCGCCGCCGGGACGAAGGTCACGCTCAGCGCGACGCGCTCGGGCAAGGTCGTCGCCCGCGGCTCCGGCAAGGCCACCAAGAACGGCACGGCCACGGTCAAGCTGCGCTTCACCGCCAAGGCCAAGCGCTCCCTGCGTCACGTCAAGACGCTGAAGCTCCAGGTCTCCGGCGGCGGCGCGAGCACCACGATCACGCTCGAGCGCCGCTAGCGCTCACGCGGTGTGGGCGGCATCGGCGCTGACCTTGACCTCGGGCGACTTGCCCTGGTCGACGGTGCCGATGTCGTCCAGCACCCCCTGCGCGCGCTGGTCGACCATCCGCGTCAGCAGCTGCTGGGCGTAGCCGAAGACGATCGACCAGGCCAGGATCTGCGCGGAGGTGTCCAGCGCCGAGAGGCCCGGGATGAACTCCCCGCGCATGAGCAGGATCCCGAGCACCGCGGTCAGCGCGCCGGTCGGGAGCTTGAGGACCGCGAGCGCGATCGGCAGGCTGTAGGGCGTCGAGGTGCCGCGCAGCCCGCGCAGCGCCGCCGCCGTGGCCACCGCCGCGGCGATCAGCCCGATCAGCTCCACCATCGGGACGTCCCACGAGGACGTCGCCTGGCGCATCGCATGGTCGATCGCCGAGGCGCGCTGCGCCGCCTGCTGGGCGTCGGGCGCCGCCATGTCGACCTTGGACAGGTCGACGATCGCGCTTCCCGACGGGCACACGACGGTGTCGCCGGGCGTGAAGCACAGCGGCAGCGCCTCGCACTCGATGACCGCGATCGCGACCAGGCCGGCGGCGCCGAGCGTCAGGACCAGCGCGCCGACGAGCAGGATGTTGCGGAAGCTGCGGACGCGGGTGACCTCGCGGCGCGCCTCGATCGTCGCGGCCCGGAACGCGGCGATGATCGCCTCGCGGTCGGCGTCGCGCAGCGGGACGTCGCCGCCGGGCGGCGGCAGCTGGAGCTGCCCCGGCGG
>JAOPZD010000546.1 GCA_025964295.1 Conexibacter sp. | reverse complement strand
AGGTCCTCCGCGCCGGGCCGCTGCGCCTCGACGTCCTCTGGCCGCCGCCCGGCCGAGCGGCGCCCGGCGCCGACCCCAACGACCGCGCGATCGTCGCGCTGGCCTCCGCCTACGGCGCCACCGCGCTGCTGACCGCCGACGCCGAGTCAGACGTCCTCACGCCCCTCGGCCTCCCGCCCGTCGACGTCCTCAAGGTGAGCCACCACGGCAGCGCCGACGACGGCCTCCCGACCCTCCTCGACCGCCTCCGACCCCGCATCGCGCTCATCGAGGTCGGCGCCCACAACACCTACGGTCACCCGACGCCGTCCACCCTCCAGACCCTCGCGCGATCGGTCCCGACCATCAGGCGCACCGACCGCGACGGCACCGTCCGCGTCGACCTCCAGGCCGGCCGCGCGACCGTCGTCACCGGCTGAGCGCCGGCACCCTGGACCTAGACCAAGGTCCCGTACCGCTGGCCTGCCCGAGTCAACACTATGCGCTCAATGTTCCGCATCACTCGTGCCCCAGGGGGCAGTGGGTCGCGAGCGCACCTGACGATGGCCGCACTCCTGCTCGCCCTCGTCGGTGCTTGTGCCGGTCCGGGATCCGTCGTCGCTTCGGCGTCCGCGTCCACCGACGTCGTGATCGCCTTCGACACGACCGGCTCCATGAGCGGCGCGCTCACCGAGGCCAAGACCCAGGTCCAGTCGGTCATCACGGAGGTCAACCGGCGCTTCGGCGACGTGCAGTTCGCCGTCGCGGGGGTGAGCGACTACGGGTCCAGCTACGGCGACGCCGGCGACGTTCCGTGGACCCTCGAGCAGCCGATGACCGCCGACCAGGGCAAGATCCAGGCCGCCATCGACGGCCTCTACGCGGTGGGCGGCGGGGACTCCCCCGAGGCCTACGGACGGGCGCTGCAGCAGGCGGACCTCGACCCGGCGGTCGGCTTCCGTCCCGGGTCCCAGCGCCTCGTCGTGCTCGTCGCCGACAGCGTCCCACACGACGACGACCTCAACGTGGGGATCGCGCCCCTCGACCAGACCACGGGCTCGCCGTACGACACGGGCGTCGATCCGGGCGCCGACGAGCTCTTCGACACCGCCGACGACGTCGACTGGCAGCAGCAGCTCGCGACGATGAAGGCCCACGCGATCCCGTTGTACTTCGTGCTCTTCAAGGGCGCCACGGAGCTGCTGCCCTACTGGCAGACATGGGCGCAGGCGACCGGCGGCGCCGCCTCGACGTCGGCTGACGGCTCCCTCGGCTCGACGCTCGTCGACGTGATCAGCGCCGGAGCCGGCGGGTGCTCGCGAGCCTACGAGCGCGTCGGCGTCCTCGACGTCTGCGCCGACGCGATCGCCGATCGCGGCGACGGGACCAAGCGCGCCACCGGCGCGGTGCGCATCGCCGGGGGCGTGGACGCCGGGGCCGGCCCCGTCGTCATCGACCCCGCCGCGCAGACGATCGCCTCCGAGGGCGTCGTCCCGCTCGGCGTCGCGCGTCGCGCCGGCCTCGTCGCGCTCGGCAAGGGCGCGTTCACGATCCAGGCCGCCGGGACCAAGGACCCCATCTCCGGCCGCGATCGGCTCGCCGAGATGGCGCTCGTCGGCGCGGACCTCAGCGCGGTGACGATCGGCGGCATCGGCCTCGCGCCCGGCGGCAAGACCTACATCGATCCGGCTGACGGCGGTGGCCTGGTGATCGCCAGCAAGCCGCTGTTCGACCTGCTCGGCCAAGGGCCGTCCGGCAGCCTGTCGGTCGGGCTGCACGCGAGCACGCCGGCGCCATGGCAGCTCCTCGGCGGCTCGGCCGGCTGGGAGCTCCCGATCGGGCGCTGGGGCGTGAAGGCCAGCCTGCAGTACACGGGCGCCGAGGACTCCTGGAAGGTCTCGGGCAAGGGCACGTTCCCCGGCGTCATCGACCGGCCGGCCGGCGATGTCAGCGGCATCGAGCTCTCGGGCACGCTGACCAAGGGCAAGATCGACGCGATCGGGATCAAGGCGTCGGTGGCGGGGATCCCGCTCGGCTCCACGGGCTTCTTCTTCGACAGCTTCTCCGGCGAGGTGTCCGGCATGGCGGTGGCGCCGCTGAAGCTCAAGCTCGGCGTGACCGGCGGGTGGGGAGCGAAGCTGCCCGTGATCGGGAAGCGCCCGATCAACCTGGAGAAGGCCGACGTCAGCGTCGCGACCGACTACTCGGGGTCGATCAAGGGGACCGTGGGGCTGGTCGACCGGCGCCTGGCCGGTGGCGATCTCGACGTGTCGATGACGCTCGACCCGTTCCGCGCGTCGGGCAGGCTCAACGCCGACGTCGCGCTGCTCGGCACCGGCTTCTATGCGCGGTCGGCGGTCGACATGACGTCCAAGCACTACACGGCGACCGGCGGCGCGGAGTTCAAGGTCGCCGGGCACACGATGCAGGGCGGGCACGCGATCCTCTCCGACGAGGGCGCCGGCGCGAGCGGCAAGGCGTGCGGCATCTGCCCGACGGTCGGCGTGGGGATCCGCTGGAAGGACGCGTTCTCGTTCCCGCCGACGCCGGAGTGGATCGGCGCCGACATCGAGCGCTACCGCACGGTCAAGGCGTCGGCGGCGGCGGGCAAGCGCCGGACGCGCACGGTGACGGTCGCACCCGGCACCGCCGTGCTGGCCGTCTACGCGACGCCGTCGCGCGGCGCGACCGCCGACGTCGAGCTGCG
>JAOPZD010000519.1 GCA_025964295.1 Conexibacter sp. | reverse complement strand
GCACGCGCCCCCAGCGGCGCTCCTGCGCGTAGGCGATCAGCCGGTGCAGGTAGTCGCTGACCGGCGTGACGCGGATCCCGCGCGCGGCAAGGTGGGACTCGGCGCCGGAGGCGTCGAACCGCGTGCGGACGTCCAGGTAGGGCAGGTAGTCGCCGAGGTTCGCGGCCAGGACGCGGCCAGCGGCGGTCGCGCCCAGCGTGGCGGCGAAGGTCTCGGCGTCGACGCGCGGCGGTGGGCGGCGGCCGGTGGTGCGGCAGGCCAGGTCGGCGAGCTCGCCGACGGTGATCGCGTGGCGCCCCGCGGTGAGGTGGTAGGTGCGCCCGTCGGCCGGGGCGTCGCCCAGCCCGAGCAGCGCGTCGGCGACGTAGTCGACCGGCACGACGTCGAGCAGCCCCTGGTCCTGCTCGGGGACCGCGTCGACCGCGCCCGCGACCAGCGCGCGCAGCGGCACGTAGAGCACGTTGAACGCCGCGGTCCAGCCCGACTGGCGGTCGCCCACGACGATGCTCGGCCGCACGACCTGGACGGGCAGCCCGCCGCGGGCGGCGCCCACGACCAGCTCCTCGGCCTCGATCTTCGACTGCTCGTAGCCGTTGCGGAACGTCTGGCCGATGCGGCGGTCGCCCTCGCCGAAGCGCCCGGCGAACGAGCCCGCCACGTACGCGGTCGAGACCTGCACGTAGCGCCGCAGCGGCGAGGCGGCATGCAGCCGCCGCGCGATCTCCAGCATCCGCGCCGTCCCCGCGACGTTGACCGACCGCGCCTCGTCGAGCGTCTGGTCGAAGCGCACGCACGCCGCGGCGTGGATGACCTCGTCGACCACGACGCCCGGTCCGACCGCACGGCCGACCCGCGCGACCACGTCGTCGGCGTCCATCGCCGTGACGTCGGCGGCCAGCGCATGCAGCGGCGCGCGGGCCGCGGCCATCGCCTCGTCGCCGAGCAGCGCCACCACGCGCGCTCGCGCCGCGTCGTCGTCCGCCGCGCGCACGAGCACCACAACCGGCCGGTCGCTGCGCGCCAGCCAGCGCGCGAGCAGGCTCTGCCCGACGAAGCCGGACGCGCCGGTCAGGACGAGCGCGCCCTCAGGCACCGGGGTCGTCCTCGAGCTCGAGCGGCGGGAAGAGCGACGGCGGCAGCGCGCGGCTCCAGCGGACGTCGGCCTCCGGCGGCGGGTCGAGGCTCAGCCGCAGCAGCTGCTGCGGGAGCAGCGCCAGCGACCACGTGCTCCCGCACGTCAGGCACGCGCAGCGCGCGTCGGGCTCGTCGCCGACGACCTCCACCGACAGGCGCATCGCCTCCTCGAGGCAGGCGGGGCAGCTCAGCCCCGCGCCGACCAGCGCGTCGGGGTCGTCGAGCGAGAACACCGCGTCATAGCGGCCACAGGCGAGCATCACCTTCACGGTTGCGCGCTGAGGGCGCAAAGGAACCACCCCGGACCTCAAGTCCACCCGAAAGGGTGCAACCAAGGACTAGGAGATCAGCCCGAAGCGCTACGAGATCAGCCCGAGGCGCTGCGCGCGCTGCACGGCCTCGGTCCGGTTGCGCGCGCCGATCTTGCGGAACATCCCCGACGCGTGCTGCTTGACCGTGTTGGGCGAGAGGTGCAGCTCGGTGGCGATCTCGGCGTTGGTCATCCCGCCGGCCACGCGCTCGAGCACCTGGCGCTCGCGGTCGGTCAGCACCATCCCGGACGGCGTCGCCTCGTCAAAGAACGTCAGGCCGCGGCCGACCCGGCGGATCGCGTCGGCCAGCTCGGACGCGTCGCGCTCCTTGGTGATGAACCCGTGCGCGCCCGCCGCGCGCGCGGCCTTGGCCGAGAGCCGGCCCGCGCCCGAGTACAGCAGCGCCCGCGTCGCGGGTGACGCGTTGCGGATCCTCCCGACGATCTCGGGCCCGGACTCCTCGCCGACGAACAGGTCGACCAGCGCGACGTGGGGCTCGTAGCGGCGGGCGAACTCCGCCGCCTGGTCACCCGAGGACGCCGGGACGACGCGCTCGACCCAGTCCAACCGCCCCAACATGAGGCGCAGGCCCCAGTGGACCACCTGGTGGTCGTCGACGACGAGGACGCGGAGGTTGCGGTCGGTCATGCGGGCTCGGGACGTGGGAGGACGAGGCGGACGTGCCAATGTTCGGGGCCCGTGGGCCCGAACGTCAAGGACGCGCCGTGCTGCAGGGCCTCGAAGGCGGCGATCCGCAGGCCCATGCCCGCGCCCCCGCGCTGCGCGGGGCCGACGCCGTCGTTGGTGATCTCCAGCTCGACGGTGTCCGCGTCGCCGCGGACCGCGACCTCGATGTGGCCGGGCGCCGCGTGGCGCCGGGCGTTGCGGATCGCCTCGCCGAGGACCGACTGCGCGACCGGCTCGAAGATCGTCGGGACGACGACGCCCTGCTGCCAGCGCACGTCGACCTCGGGCCCGTTGGCGCCCAGCCGCACGAGCTCCTCGCGCAGCGAGAACGTCACCAGCCGTGGCGTCGCGGCCAGCGGCCGGGCCATCGCGTCGCGCAGGTCGTCGAGCGCGGCGCCCAGCTCGGCGGCCGCGCGGCGCTGGTCGGCCTCGTCGAGCAGGGCACCGGACTGCAGCGCCATGACGACGCCGAAGACGCGCTGCACCACGCGCTCGTGGATCTCGCGCGCGAGGTCGATCCGGTCGGCGAGGTGGCGCGCGTCGACCTGCTGGCGCGTCGCCAGCCGGGCGCTCAGCGCCAGCGCGCAGACCTTCCCGAGCGAGCGCAGGACCTCGCGCTCCTCGTCGCTGAGCCGGCGCTCGGTGCCCTCCGCGACGATCACGCCGAACCCGCGGCCGCCAGCGGCCAGCGGCACGACGACGAGGTGCTCGATCCCCATCAGCGTGTCGTAGGGCGCGGCGAGCTCGTCGGCGCGGCCCTCCAGCACCTGGTCGAGGTCGAGCGCGCGGCCCGCGATCGGCGCGGACTCGATGGCCAGGATGTGGCCGTCGAACAGCTCGATGTCGACGCGGTGGGAGCCGACGACGCGCACCCGGCGGGCGACGTCGTCGTAGACGAAGACCACGGCCCGCGGCATCGAGCCCAGGCGGCAGACCGCCTCGGCGAGCCGGTTGTAGAAGGCGCCGGGAGCGTCGGGCGTGGCCTGCTCGACCTCGCCGAGCAGCGAGACGAACAGGTGCAGCGCCGCGATCGGCGAGAAGGGCGCAGAGCCCGGGGCGTGCTCGAGGTCCATCAAGACGACAGGGTCGATGGGCCGGGCGCATGAGACCACGCCCGGCCCACCAGAGGAGAAGGAACACGCTCACTGTTGCCGGCGTCCCGAGGCCGGCGGGAGTCCTGACCAGATCCCATGTGAGCGGGCACCGTAGTCCACCCTGATGGGTGGGTGCGCCGCGCGCGAGCGGCCGCCCCGAACAATCACCCGGTCGGGTGGTGCCCGGATGGTGCTCCCGCTGACATCGGCGCGCCCGGTCGGTCAAGTTCGGGGTGGTCCGGGCCGAGCCTCCTCCTGATGGTGCATCGGTCCGCGCCCCCTCGCCTGACCGCGGCCTTCGGCGTGATGCTCGTCGCGGGTGGCCTGGCCGCGCTCGCTCGCTGGGCCCTGATCGGCGACACGCCCTACGGGCTGGCCGGCAGCCTCGTCGCCTGCGTCCTCGGCGCCGGGGTCCTGGTCCGCCGCGACCGGCTGACCTACCGCGACGTCGGCTGGATCGCGGTGGCGTGCACGGTCCTCGTCGGGGTCACGATCGCCAGCCGCGACACGCCCTACGGCGCGGGCTACGCCTACGTCTGGGGCACGCCGTTCGCCTTCGCCGCCGGCCGGCGCGTGGCGATCGCGATGACCGCCGCGGTCGCCGGGACGCTCGCCGCCGCCTTCGCCGTGCAGGCGCTGCGCGTCGCCGAGCCCCTCGCGTTCCACACGTACTTGGCCTGGTGGCTCACCGTCGTCCTGGTCGGCGGCGTGACCCGGGTCATCGTCGGCTCGCTGGAGGCGACCCAGCGCCGGCTCGACCGCGGCTTCGACCAGGGCGTCCTCGGGATGGCCTTCGTCGACCTCGCCGGCCGCTGGCAGGAGGTCAATCGCGCGCTCGCCGAGATCCTGGGCCGCGCGCCCGAGGAGCTCGTCGGCGCACCCGCCGACGACGTCACGCATCCCGACGACCTCGCGATCTCGCGCGAGCTGCTCGCCCAGGCGCCGGCGCAGGGCACGGTCGCCTTCGACAAGCGCTACGTCCGCCCGGACGGCAGCGTGCGCTGGGTCACCGTCCACGCCGTGGTCCTGCGCGACGGGCGCGGCGCGCCGACGGGGATCTTCTCCGAGTACGAGGACATCACCGCGCGCCGCGCGGCCGAGGAGGCCGCGCGCGACAGCGAGTCGCGCTTCCAGCGCGCGTTCGAGGACACCGGCGTCGGCATGCTCCTGATCCAGCTCGACGGCACGATCCTGAAGGCCAACCGCGCCGTCGCCGAGCTGTTCGGCGCGCCGCCCGCGGCGATCGTCGGCACCGGCATCGCCGGCTGGCAGCACCCCGAGGACCGCGACGGCGGCGCCGACGGCGCCCGCGGGCTGCTGTCCGCCGGCGGCCCCGAGACCTTCCACCGCGACGCCCGCTACGTGCGCCGCGACGGCCGCGTGACGCACGCCGCCGTCACCGCCGCGCTGATCCGCGACGCCGGCGGGGCGCCGTCCTACATCGTCTGCCAGCTCGTCGACGTGACCGAGCGCGACGCGGCCCAGCGCCGCGAGGCCGCGCTGGCCGAGCTCGGGCGCGACGCGCTGCAGGCCGGCTCGCTGACCGGCCTGCTGCAGCTGACCGCGCGCGTCGTCGCCGAGACGCTCGACGCGCCGTTCGGCGCCGTCCTGGACGCCGGGTCGCGCGAGGTGCTCGCCGCCCACGGCTGGCGCGGCACGGCCGCCGCCGACCACGCCGCGGCGGTCCTGGACGCACCGGGCGCGCTGGTCATGGAGCACGCCGAGCGCGAGCTGCG
>JAOPZD010000518.1 GCA_025964295.1 Conexibacter sp. | reverse complement strand
GGCGGCGTGGCCGTCCGGGTCGGTCAGGCGCGCGGCCAGCCGCGGCCGCGCGACGGTCGCGCCGCGGTTCTCCACGGTCGCGTCGACCACGACGCTCCAGCGGCACGACCCGCCGTCGGCGGCGCAGGTCTGGCGGGGCAGGAAGCCGACGTCGCGGGTGACGAGCCGGCCGAGCGGGACGAGCTGCGCCGGGCGCGTCATCCCGCCCCAGTTCCACCAGCCCTCGCGCGGCTCCTTGGCCTTGTGGTTGTCGGCGCGGATGACGAGCTCGTGCGGCCGGCCGTCGGCCAGCTGGGGCAGCGCGACGGTGAACGGCGCGTAGGGATCGCTGTGCACCGTGAGCCGCCGGCCGTCGAGGAAGACGTCGGCCACGCGGCGGATCTGCTCGAAGTGGATGCCCCAGCCGAAGCCGGCGGGCGTGGAGGACGGGCGCTGCAGCCGGATCCGGTACCACCCGGTCTGGCCGCCGAAGGCCTTGGCCTGCGGGTGGGCGTCGAAGACGTGCGGGAGGTCGACCGCCGACCACGTCGCGCCGCCGTGCCCGTTGGCCCAGCCGTCGCGCAGCCCGGCGCCCGCCGGATCGGGCGCGTACTCCCAGCCGGCGGCGTCGAGGTCGACCGCGCGCGGCGGTGCGGCCACGCCCGCGCCGCCGGTCGCCTCGGCGGTGCCCGCGACGCCCGCGCCCAGGAGGGCGGCAGCAGTCAGGCAAGCAGCGGCTCGACGCACCACACGGCGGATCATCGCTGAAGCATCGGCAGACGGTGCAACGCTCAATAGCGCGGCGTTCGCCCGCGCACCGGCTACTCCTTCTTGGCCAGCTGTCCCAAACGCGTGGCCAGCCGGTTCATCCCGCGCGCCTCCGCGGCCTGGGCGGCCTCGCCGAAGGTCGTCGGCGCGTCGGAGGGACATGTCACTGGGATCGGCTGCAGCGTCGCGATCTTGCGGAACTCGCGCAGCTCGTCGGCCTGATTCCGGAGCGTCGCCGCCACCTTCGGCCGCTCGGCCGCGGCGTTGGCGATCGCCGTCTCCAGGTCGCCGTGCACGCGCAGGATCTCGCCGGCCGTCTTCTCCCCGATGCCCTTGGCGCCCGGGATCCCGTCCGACGGGTCGCCGCGCAGCGCGATGAAGTCCGGCACCTGGTCGGGCCGGATGCCGTACCGGGTCCTGACGCCCTTGACGTCGACGAGCTCCGGGCCGTCCTTGCCGCCGCGCGGGTAGAGGACCGACACCTGCTCGCCGACGCACTGGAACATGTCGCGGTCGCCGCTGAAGATCAGGGCCGTGCCGCCGGCCTCGACCTCGCAGCGCGCGTAGGCGCCGAGCAGGTCGTCGGCCTCGAGGTCGGCCGCGTCCTCCCACGCCCACCCGAACGCGGCGAAGAACGCGGGCGCGTCGGCCCACTGCGGCGCCAGCTCGTCGGGCACCGGCGGGCGGTCGGCGTGGTAGGAGGCCAGCGACTCGGCGCGGTAGGCCGCCGCCTCGGCGCCCGTGCACAGGATCACCGCGCGCGGCGCGTGGCGCTCGACGGCCCACAGCACCTGGTTGGCGAACCCCAGCAGCGCGTTGACCGGGTTGCCGTCGGCGCCCGTAATGGACTTCGGCAACCCGTAGAAGGCGCGGTAGAGCAGCGACGGCGCGTCGACGACCAAGAGGGGACCCGGCATGCGGCGTCCTACTCTGGCAGAGCCCCCCGATGCCCAAGATCCCCACCAGCCGCCTTGCCCGCACCGCGAAGTTCGGCGGCCTCGTCGCCGGTCAGTCCGCGCGCTGGGCCGGGACGCAGGCCGCCAACCGCCTGCGCTCCGACGACCAGGCCGAGAAGGCCGACGCCAAGCGGGCGCTCGCGCTCGCCGACGAGCTGGTCACCCAGCTCGGCCAGATGAAGGGCGCGGCGATGAAGCTCGGCCAGGTCCTGTCGACCGTCGACTTCGAGCTGGTCCCCGAGGGCGAGCGCGAGGCGTTCAAGCACAAGCTCGCCGCGCTGCGCGACGACGCGCCGCAGGTGCCGTTCAAGAAGATGGAGAAGGTCGTCATCGACGACCTCGGCGGCTCGCTGGACGAGCACTTCGCGACCTTCGACGCCACGCCGGTCGCCGCCGCCTCGATCGGCCAGGTCTACCGCGCCACGCTGCACGACGGCCGCGACGTCGCGGTCAAGGTCCAGTACCCGGGCGTCGCCGAGGCCGTCGAGACCGACCTGCGCAACGCCGCGGTCCTGCTGCCGCTGGTCAAGCGCTTGGCGCCCGGCCTCGACGCCAAGGCGATCCTCAAGGAGCTGCGCGACCGCATCGGCGAGGAGCTCGACTACGAGCTCGAGGCCCAGCACCACCGCCGCGTCGCCCGCGCGTTCAAGGACCACCCGCTGATGCGCGTGCCCGACGTCGTCACGTCGATGTCGACGCGCCGCGTGCTGATCACCGAGTTCGTCAGCGGGCGCGGCTTCACCGAGGTCAAGGCGCTGCCCGAGGCCGAGCGCGACCGCTTCGCCGAGATCGTCTTCCGGTTCTTCTACGGGTTGCTGCGCCGCGAGCGGACCGCCGCCGGCGACCCGCATCCCGGCAACTACCTGCTGGGCGAGGACGGGCGCGTCTGCTTCCTGGACTTCGGCCTCGTGCGCCGCATGGACGCCGACTACCTGGAGGAGGAGCGGGCGCTGGCGCAGGCCGTGATCCGCGGCGACGCGCCGGAGGTCCACCGCCACCTCGCCTCGCTCGGCTACCTCCCGGACCCCGACGCGTTCGAGCCCGACCGCGTCCTCGGCCAGCTGGCCAGCGCCGGCGAGTGGTACTTCACCACCGGCTTCCGCCGCCTGGACCCCGAGTACGTGCGCTCCAGCATGGAGCTGTCGGGCTCGCCGGCCTCGCCGTACTTCGAGGAGATGCGCCGCCAGACGATCCCGCCCCAAGCGCTGCTGCTGCGCCGCATGGAGGGCCTGCTGTTCAGCGTCCTGGGCGAGCTGCGCGCGGACGCCGACTGGGGCACGCTGGCGCTGGAGTACATCGCCGACGGGGAGCCCTCGACGCCGCTGGGGCGCGTCGAGGCGGAGTGGCTCCTGCAACGTCCATAGAATCCGTCGCATGGCAGCAACCGTCATCAACGGGCTCGACGACCTCAAGGGCAAGGTCGGCCAGGAGCTGGGCGTCAGCGAGTGGCTGGAGGTCACGCAGGAGGCGATCGACGCGTTCGCCGACGCGACCGGCGACCACCAGTGGATCCACGTCGACCCCGAGCGGGCCAAGGAGACGCCGTTCGGCGGCACGATCGCCCACGGCCTGTACACGCTGAGCCTCGGGCCGCAGTTCTCCTATGACATGTTCGAGGTCCAGGGCGTCGCCTTCGGCCTCAACTACGGCTACAACAAGGTCCGCTACCCGGCGCCGCTGCCGGTCGGGTCCAAGGTGCGGATGCGCGCGACGCTCACCGCCGCCGACGACATCCCCGGCGGGCTGCAGATGACGATCACCCAGACGTTCGAGCGCGAGGGCGGCGACAAGCCGGTCTGCGTCGCGGAGTCGGTCTCGAGGATCTACGGCGGTTGAGCGCCACGAGCTCCCCCTTCACGCCTGACGACGCGCCGCACGTCCTGCCGCGCGGCCCGCACGGGCTGGCCCGCGACGTCGTCCTGGCCTCCCAGCGCGGGCGGCTGCTGTCGGCCTTCGTCGCGCTGGCCGCCGACCGCGGCGTCGCGGCCGTGACGATCAGCGACATCGTCCGCCGGGCGGGCACCGCCAAGCGCACGTTCTACGAGCACTTCCGCGACAAGGACGACTGCTTCCTGCAGGCCTTCGAGGTCGCCTCCGAGCTGATGGTCGGCACGGTGATCGACACGGTCGCCGCCGAGCCCGATCCGGTCGCCCGGATCGACCGCGGCGCGCGCGCCTACCTCGAGGCGCTCGTCGCCCACCCGGAGTTCACGCGCCTGTTCCTCACCCACATGCGCGCCGGCGGGCCGCAGCTCGCCCAGCGCTGGACGCTGTGGGTCGAATCGCTGGCCGGCGTCCTGGTCACCTGGCGCGAGGAGTCGCGCGCCGCGCGGCCCGAGCTGGGCCTGCCGTCGCTGACGATCCTGCAGGCCACGGCCGCGATCTCCGCCGTCAACGAGATCGTCTCGATCACGCTGCTGCGCGACGGGATCGACGGCATCGCGGTGGTGGCCGACGAGCTCGTGGCGCTGACCGTCGCGTTCCTGACCGCCGACGCGCGCGGCGTGGGCGCCCAGCCGCCCGCTTAGGCGGCGCGGACGAGCGCGAGCGCCGGGACGCCGCGCTCGCGGGTGTGGTCGAGCTCGAAGTAGGGCCGGTCCTCGAAGTCGCCGAAGCGGCGCAGCAGCCCGCCGGGCACGCGGGCGCGGCGGCCCTGGTAGAGGCGCACGTCGGCGTTGTAGATCCGGCGCGCGGCCTGGATCTCGTCCTCGATG
>JAOPZD010000498.1 GCA_025964295.1 Conexibacter sp. | reverse complement strand
CCGACCACCCGGCGGCGGTCGGCGCCGGGGCGCTGGCGATCTACGCCGGGGCCACGCGGCTGCTCGAGCCGCTGCGCGCCGAGACCGACCAACCCGGCCGCGTCCGCGTGCTGCTGACCGCGCCGATGGGCCGCGTGCTCGTCCAGCACGCGCTGATCCCGCTGGCCGTCGTCCTGACCGGCGCGCTGCTCGCCGTGGCGGGCTGCGCGATCGCCGGCGCGCTGCCGGACCACGCCGCGGGCGCCGCGGCGCTGCTGCTCGTCGCCTCGACCGCGTCGATCACGCTCTGCGCCGGGCTCAGCGGGCGCCGCGGCGGCCGCCTGCCCCCGAGCCTGCTGTCGGTCACCTACGGCGACACGTCCGGGATGAGCGCCGGGCTGATCGTCGGCTGGATCGTCCTGTGGCCGATCCTGGCCGCCGTCCTCGGCGCCGTCCCTCTGAGCATCGTGGTGCACAACGGCGTCGGCGGCCTGCCCCAGCTCGTCGTCCTCGTCGTCATCGCGCCGATCGTCCTGGCCCGCGCGCTGGCCGCCGAGGCGTTCGCGCCGAGCTAGACCTACGCCTAGTCGTCGCTGCGCGAGTCCCAGCGGAAGCCGCGCACCGCGAAGAAGATCCCGACCGCCGCCCACACGCCGACGACGACGAGGCCCGACGCGTTGTCGGCCAGCGAGCGGCCGCTGACCAGCGCGCCGGACAGGCCGTCGATGATGTGGGTCAGCGGCAGCACCTGGGCGATGTCGCGCAGGAACTGCGGCGCGTTGTCCACGTCGTAGAAGACGCCGCTGATGAAGATCACCGGCAGGAAGATGATGTTGGAGTACGCGGCCGCCGCGTCGTAGTTGGGGATGACGTGTGACCAGGCGACGCCGAGCGCCGCCAGGCAGGTCACGCCCGCGGCGAGGTAGACGGCCAGCTCGAGCCAGTCCTTCGGCCAGCCCGTGCCGAACAGCAGCTTGCCCGCGACGATGACCAGGCCGAGCTGGATGATCGCGTTGGCCACCGCGTTGCCGAAGACGCCGAGCAGGTAGGAGCCCTCGGGCAGCGGCGTCCCGCGCATGCGCTTGAGCACGCCCTGCTCGCGCAGGAAGGTCAGGTTCATCGTCAACGACGAGAAGGTGGTGGCCATGATCGACATCCCGGCGATGCCGGGGATCAGGACGTCGAGGTCGGCCTGGTTGCCGCTGAAGATCGCGCCGAAGAGCGCCAGGAAGAGCAGCGGCAGCAGGAAGTTGAAGAACGCCGCGCTCGGGTTGCGCCAGAACATCCGGCGCTCGAGGCGGTACTGGTGGTAGGCCAGGGCCAAGGCGTCAGACACCGGCGGTCTCCCCGGCCTCGGCGTCGGCGTCGGCCTCGGCCGTCGTGACCGGCTCGGCCGTCAGCTCGAGGTAGACGTCCTCCAGCGACGGGCGGCTGACCGACAGGTCGCGCAACCCCTCGCCGCGCGCCAGCGCCGCGCTCGTCAGCTGGTGCAGCAGCGCCGTCGGGTCCTCGGTCTGGCGCGACTCCATCGCGCCGCTGTCGGCGCGCCAGGCCACCGTGTAGGTCGACGACGACGCGCCGAGCTCCGCGGGCGGCCCGGAGGCGACGATCCGCCCCTCCTTGACGATCGCCACCCGGTCGCACAGCGCCTGGGCCTCGTCGAGGTAGTGGGTCGTCAGCAGGACGGTCTTGCCGAGCTCCTGCAGCGAGCGCACGACGTCCCACGCCGCGCGCCGGGCCGCCGGGTCGAAGCCCGTGGTCGGCTCGTCGAGGAAGATCAGCTCGGGGTCGCCGACGAGCGCCAGGCCGAAGTCCAGCCGCCGCATCTGCCCGCCCGACAGCGTCCGCGCGAGGGCGTCGGCCTTCTCGTCCAGACCGGCGAGCGACAGGACCTCGTCCACGTCGCGCGGGTGTGGGTAGAAGCGCGCCCAATGCGCCAGCGCCTCGCGGACCGTGATGTGGCGGTACATGCCCGTCGACTGCAGGACGATGCCGATCCGCCGCCGCAGGTCGCGCGGCCGGCGCTGCGGGTCCTGGCCGAGCACGGAGACGATCCCGGCGTCGCGCCGGCGGTAGCCCTCGAGGATCTCGACGGTCGACGTCTTGCCCGCCCCGTTGGGGCCCAGGAGGCCGAAGACCTCGCCGGGCGCGACCTCGAAGTCGATGCCGCGAACGGCCTCGAAGCTCCCATAGGACTTGCGCAGATCGCGCACGAGGATGGCGGGGGCGACGGCGGCCACCCCTTCATTGAAGCAGTGCGGCCATGAGAAGCTCTGTGACCTTGCCGCGGGCTGCCTGTATCGACATCGGCTCCAACACCACCCGGCTGCTCGTCGCCGAGCTCGACCCCGACCGGCCGGGCGCCGTCGTGGAGGTCGCCGCGCACCGCGCGTTCGTGCGCTTGACGGCCGCCGAGCGGCGCACCGGGATCCCGGAGGACAAGGCCCGGGCGATCGCCGAGGCGGTCGCCGAGCAGGCGCTCGCCGCGCGCGCGTGGGAGAAGCTGCCGGAGTACCGGTTCGAGCCCGATCCGGCGGCGCCCGCGCCGAAGCGCGCCGACGGACCGAAGGCTACCGTGGCCAGCGGCGAGGGGCTCGTCGTGCGCTACCGCGAGCC
>JAOPZD010000390.1 GCA_025964295.1 Conexibacter sp. | reverse complement strand
AGTGGCAGGGACCGCCGGCGATCAGGTCGGCGCCGATGAGCTGGTGGCCGAGCTCGGCCGCGCCGCCCGTCGCGCCGCGGTAGATCCGGCCGCCGATGACGATCCCGCCGCCGACCCCGGTGCCGATCGTGAACAGCACGAGCGACTGGGCGACCTGGTGGAGGTCGTCGTCGTGGGCCTCGGCCAGCGCGGCGACCGTCGCGTCGTTGTCGACGAAGACCGGGAGCTTGAGGCGCTCGGTGAGGATCCGGCGCAGCGGCACGTCCTGCAGCGGGACGTTGACCGAGTGGCGCGCGGTGCCCGTGGCGAAGTCGATGACCGACGGGATGCCGATGCCGACCGCGTCGGCGGGCCCGGCGCCCTCGATCAGCTCGGACAGCTGGTCGACGAGGCCCTCGGTGCTCTCGAGGTGCGTGGGGCGCAGGGTCGGCTCGGACAGCTCCGTGCCCTCCAGCACCGCAACGGAGACCTTCGTCCCCCCGACGTCCACCCCGATGAACCGCTGCGTCATGTACCCGCACCTTCTCACGCCGATCGACCCGTCGGCGTGCAGGCTATTGTCGCGACCGATGCCGTCCCTCCAACCCGCCGACGACCAGAGCCTGGTCGAGCGTGCGCGCGATGGGGACGAGGCCGCGTTCGCCACGCTGGTGCGGCGCTACTCGCCGATGCTGATGCGGCTCGCGCGCATGTACGTGCCGACCGACGCGCTGGCCGAGGACGTGGTCCAGGAGACGTGGGTCGCGGTCGTGCGCGGGCTGGAGCGGTTCGAGGGCCGGTCGTCGTTCAAGACCTGGCTGTTCCGGATCCTCGTCAACCGCGCCAAGACCCGCGGCGTGCGCGAGCACCGCTCGATCCCGTTCGCGTCAGTGGGCGGCGGCGGAGGCGACGAGGGCGACGGCTTCGAGGGCGACGGGCCGACGGTCGACCCCTCGCGCTTCACGTCCGACGGCGCGTGGACGAGCGCGCCGGCCGACTGGCACGACGACCCGGAGGCGGCGCTGGACTCGGCCGAGGCGCTGCGGATCGCCCGCGAGGCGATCGACGAGCTGCCCGAGCGCCAGAAGATCGTGATCACCCTCCGCGACCTCGAAGGGCTGTCGTCGGACGAGGTGCGCAACGTCCTGGACCTCACGGAGACCAACCAGCGCGTCCTCCTGCATCGTGCGCGCACGAAAGTGCGCAAGGCGCTCGAGGATTGGATCGCGACATGACCCCGAGACGATGGATCCCCTTCTGGCGACGACCGGCGGCTTCCCCGCCCGGCGGCCTGGCGTGCCGTGAGCTCGTCGAGCTCGTCACGGAGTACCTCGAGGACGGGCTGGGCGCGGCCGACCGCGCCCGCTTCGAGGCCCACATCGCCGCCTGCGAGCACTGCAGCGCCTACCTGGAGCAGATGCGGCTGACGCTCACCGTCGTCGGGCACATCGAGCCCGAAGCGCTGGATCCGCACGTCGAGCAGGAGCTGCTCGACGCGTTTCGCGACTGGAAGGCCGGTGGTGGGTGAGCGAGGTCGTCGAGGTCGACGTCGTGGTCCTCGGGGCGGGGCCGGCCGGCGAGGTTCTCGCCGGGCGGGTGGCCGAGCGCGACCTCGAGGTCGCGCTCGTCGAGGACCGGCTCGTCGGCGGCGAGTGCTCCTACTGGGCGTGCATGCCGTCCAAGGCCATGCTGCGCCCGGCGCAGGCGCTCGCCGAGACGCGGCGCGTGCCCGGCGCCCGCGAGGCGGTGACGGGGCCGCTGGACGTGGCGGCCGCGCTGGAGCGGCGCACCGAGGTCGTCCACGGCTGGGACGACAGCGCGCAGCTGCCGTGGCTGCAGGAGCGCGGCGTCCGGCTCGTGCGCGGCCACGGGCACCTCGCCGGCAAGCAGGTCGTCCACGTCGGCGACCAGATCCTGCGCGCGCGCCGGGCGGTGGTCGTCGCGGTCGGCACCGCGCCGCTGATCCCGCCGATCGACGGGCTGGCCGAGATCGACCCGTGGACCAACCGCGAGGCGACGCAGGTGCGCGACGTCCCCGCGTCGCTGCTGGTGATCGGCGGCGGGCCGGTCGGCGCCGAGCTGGCGCAGGCCTTCGCGACGCTCGGCAGCGACGTCACGCTCCTGGAGCGCGAGTCGCACCTGCTCGGGCGCGACGAGCCGTTCGCGGCCGCGCAGGTGCAGAAGGGGCTGGAGGCCGACGGCGTGCGGGTGCTGCTCGACGTCCAGGCCGACGCGGTGGCGCGCGGCGCCGACGGGCGCGTGACCGTGCTGACCAGCACGCACGGGACGCTGGAGGCCGACGAGATCCTGGTGGCCTCGGGCCGGCGGCACCTGACCGAGGACCTGGGGCTGGAGGCCGTGGGCGTGGAGCTGCCAGGCCAGCCGGCCGGTCCCGTCGAGGTGGGCGACGACCTGCGCGTCGCGGGCCACGACTGGCTCTACGTCGTCGGCGACGCCAACGGCAGGTCGCTGCTCACCCACGAGGGCAAGTACCAGGCGCGCGCGGCCGCCGACCAGATCTGCGGGGACGCCGGCGCGCGGATCCGCGAGCGGACCGGCCCGCCGCCGCGCGTGACGTTCACCGAGCCGCAGGTCGCGGCCGTCGGGCACACGCTCGACAGCGCGATCGCGGCCGGGTTGCGCGTGCGCGCGGTCGACGTCGGCACGGATTCGACCGCCGGCGCGAGCTTCCACGGCAAGGGCGCGGGCGGGACGTCGCGGATCGTCGTCGACGAGGACCGCCGCGTGATCGTCGGCGCGACGTTCGTGGGTCCCGACGTCGCCGAGTGGGTGCACGCCGCCACGATCGCCGTCGTCGCCGAGGTGCCGCTCGACGTGCTCTGGCACGCCGTCCCGGCGTTCCCGACGCGCAGCGAGGTGTGGCTGAACCTGCTGCAGGCGTACGGCCTGTAGGGTCGCCGCCCCCACATGAAGATCGCCTTCCTGGTTCCCGCCTACAACGAGGCCGCGACGATCGGCGACCTGCTCCACCGCATCGACGCGCTGGCCCTCGACCGCCAGATCGTCGTCGTCGACGACGGGTCCACCGACGAGACGGCCGCCATCGTCCGCCGCTACGCCGACGAGCACGCCGGCGTCCTGCTGCTCCAGCAGCCCAACCGCGGCAAGGGCGCGGCGCTGCGCCACGGGATCCCGCACGTCGACGCCGACGTCGTCGTCATCCAGGACGCCGACCTCGAGTACGACCCGGCCGAGGTCCCGCACCTCGTCGCGCCGATCGAGCAGGGCGTGGCCGACGTCGTCTACGGCTCGCGGCTGTCCGGCGGCCGCGCCCAGCGCGCGTACCTCTTCTGGCACCTCGTCGGCAACCGGTTCTTGTCGTTGTTGACCGGCGTCCTGTTCAACACCACGTTGTCGGACATGGAGACGGGCTACAAGGCGTTCCGCACCGAGGTGCTCAAGGCGCTGCCGCTGACCGAGGACCAGTTCGGGATCGAGCCCGAGATCACGGGCTGGATCTGCCGCCGGCACCTGCGCATCTACGAGGTGCCGATCTCGTACTACGGCCGCACCTACGCCGAGGGCAAGAACATCACGTGGCACGACGGCTTCCGCGCGGTGTGGGTCCTGCTGCGCGTGCGGTTCGCCCGCGCGCAGTAGGGGAACGCCGGGAGGCATGAGCACGCTCACGCCTTCCAGCGACGTCGTCAGCCAGGCCGGTCGCGCCGCCCACGAGCTGGGCGTCGCCGCCCTGCTCGGCGGCAACCTCTTCGGCCGGCTGGCCCTGCACCCGTCGGTCGACCGCATCAGCGACCCGCGCGAGCGCGGCGAGGTGGTCAACGCCGCCTGGCGACGCTACGGCACCGTCAACGTGCTGGCCCTCGCCGCCGTCACCGCAGGGTGGGCGGGCGCCCGCGCCG
>JAOPZD010000442.1 GCA_025964295.1 Conexibacter sp. | reverse complement strand
CCCGCGCGCGGGCGGAGGCCGGCGACCTGCTGTTCGGCAACATGGACACGTGGTGCATCTGGAACCTCACCGGCGGCACCGACGGTGGCCTGCACATCACCGACGTCACGAACGCCAGCCGCACGCTGCTGATGGACCTCGAGACCCTCGCGTGGGACGAGGGGCTCGCGTCGGCGATCGGCGTGCCGATGTCCATGCTGCCCGAGATCCGGGCCTCGAGCGAGGTCTACGGCGAGGTCCGGTCGGGCGGTGGGATGCAGGGCGTGAAGATCGCCGGCGACCTCGGCGACCAGCAGGCCGCCACGTTCGGCCAGACCTGCTTCTCGCCCGGCGAGGCCAAGAACACCTACGGCACGGGCAACTTCCTCCTGCTCAACACCGGCACCGAGGCCGTGCAGTCGAAGTCCGGGCTGATCACGACCGTCGGCTACAAGATCGGCGACGAGCCCGCGGTCTACTGCCTGGAGGGCTCGATCGCCGTCACCGGCTCGCTGGTCCAGTGGCTGCGCGACAACCTCAAGCTGATCCAGGCGGCGCCCGAGGTCGAGGAGCTGGCCGAGACGGTCGACGACAACGGCGGCTGCTACATCGTCCCCGCGTTCTCGGGCCTGTTCGCCCCGTACTGGAAGTCCAACGCCCGCGGCGTCGTGGCCGGGCTGACCCGCTTCGTCAACGCCGGGCACATCGCCCGCGCGACGCTGGAGGCGACCGCCTACCAGAGCCGCGAGGTCGTCGAGGCCATGGACGCCGACTCCGGCGTCAAGCTCGAGTCGCTCAAGGTCGACGGCGGCATGGTGGCCAACGACCTGCTCATGCAGTTCCAGGCCGACCTGCTCGGCGTGCCGGTCATCCGGCCGCAGGTCGCCGAGACGACGGCTCTCGGGGCGGCCTACGCCGCGGGCCTGGCGACCGGGTTCTGGAGCGACGTCGAGAGCCTGCGCCAGAACTGGCAGGAGGACAAGCGCTGGGAGCCGACGATGGACGCCGCCAAGCGCGACGAGTACTTCAAGTACTGGAAGAAGGCCGTGACCCGGACCTTCGACTGGTTCGACGCCGAGGAGTAGCGCATGGCCGGCGGCGGGTGAGCAGATGGCACGCGTCCGAGCTGAGGTGCTCGTCATCGGGGGCGGCGCCACCGGCGCCGGCGTGGCGTGGGACGCGGCGCTGCGCGGGTTCGACGTCGTGCTGGTCGACCGCGCCGACCTCGCCTCGGGCACCAGCGGGCGCTTCCACGGGCTGCTGCACTCCGGCGGGCGCTACGTCGTCAACGACCCCGTCGCGGCGGCGGAGTGCGTCGCCGAGAACGCGATCCTGCGACGGGTCATCTCCGGCTGCATCGAGGACACCGGCGGCCTGTTCGTCACCACGCCCGACGACGACCCGGCCTACGGCGACCGGTTCCTCGCGGGCTGCGCCGCGGCGGGCCTGCCGGCGCAGGAGGTCGGCGTCGCCGAGGCGCTGCGCGCCGAGCCGCGGCTCAACCGCGGCATCCGCCGCGCGTTCACGGCGCCCGACGCGTCGATCGACATCTGGAAGACCGTGTGGGCGCTGGCGTCGGGCGCCGCGGCCCACGGGGCGAGGATCCTCACCTATCACCGGGTGGTGGGGCTGCACACCGCCGACGGGGCGGTCACCGGCGCGCGCCTGCACAACGAGGTCACCGGCGACGAGCTCGACGTCGAGGCCGGCTTCACGCTCAACGCGTCCGGCGCCTGGGCGGCGCAGATCGTGCGCCTGGCCGGGATCGAGGGCATCGGCGTGATCCCGGCCAAGGGCATCATGATCGCCATGAACCACCGGCTGGTGAACACGGTGGTCAACCGCCTCAACCTGCCGTCCGACGGCGACATCCTGGTCCCGGTCCGCACCATCAGCGCGATCGGGACCACCGACATCCGCACGGCCGATCCCGACGAGATCCCAGTAACCCAGGCCGAGATCGACCAGATGCTCGACGGCGGCGAGCGCCTCGTGCCCGGCCTGCGCGAGGCGCGCGCGCTGCGGGTCTGGGCCGGCGTGCGCCCGCTGTTCCAGGACGAGAAGTCGGGGCCGGCGGCCACCGACACCCGGGAGGTCACGCGCACGCACGCCGTGGTCGACCACCAGCGGCGCGACGGCGTGCGCGGCCTGCTCACGATGTCGGGCGGCAAGGCGACGACGCTGCGCCTGATGGCGCAGGACCTCGTGGACGCGATGTGCCGCCAGCTCGGCGCCGAGCGGCCGTGCCGCACGGCGGAGGTGCGGCCGCCCGGGCAGGAGGCCGGCGAGCACTACCGGCTCGGCTCGCGAGTACGCCGGCGCGAGGCCACGCTGGCGCAGGAGCAGCTGATCTGCGAGTGCGAGCTGATCGGGCGCGCGCGGCTGGAGCAGACGATGCGTCGGAGCGGCAGCGCGAACCTCGACGACCTCCGCCGCCAGCTGCGGCTGGGCATGGGGCCCTGCCAGGGCGGCTTCTGCATCTACCGCGCGACCGGGATCATGCACGGCGTCGAGCGCCTCGACGGCCCGGAGGCCTCGGCCGCGCTCGTCGGGTTCCTCCAGGAGCGCTGGAAGGGCGTGTGGCCGATCCTCTACGGCGACCAGCTGCGCCAGGCGCGCCTCGACGACTGGATCTTCCAGGGGCTGCTCGACGTCGAGCACCTGCCCGAGGTCGCCGGCGTCGGGCCCGGCGGGGAGGCGGTCCCCGCATGAGCCATCACGACGTGATCGTCGTCGGCGCGGGTCTCGCGGGCCTCACGGCCGCGGTGCGCAGCGCGGAGGCCGGGGCGCGCGTGCTGGTGCTGGCCAAGGGCATCGGCGCCACCCACCTCAGCCCGTGCACGATCGACGTGCTCGGCTACGACCCCGACCCGGTCGACCGTCCGCTGGCCGCCGTCTCGCGGTTGGCCGCCGAGCGTCCCGACCACCCGTACGCGATCGTGGGACCGGAGGGCGTGGCCGCGGCGATCGCCTGGTTCAAGCGCTGCTTCGCGGACGGCCCGCTGCAGCCCTACGCCTACGCGGGCGACGCGGCCCGCAACCTCGTGCTGCCCACGGCGCTCGGCGCGCCGCGCCCGTCGGCCGTGGTGCCGGAGACCATGGCGGCGGGCGACCTGCGCGCCGGTGGGGGCATCTGCGTGGTCGGCTTCCGGGCGCTCAAGGACTTCTTCCCGCTGCTGATGGCCGACAACCTGCGCCGCCTGCCCGGGGTGCGCGCCCGGGGCATCGAGCTGGACGTGAGCCCCCAGGACCGCGTCGACGTCAACGCGCTCGGGTTCGCCCGGGCGCTCGACGAGCCCGCCTTCCGCGCCGAGATCGTCGCGCAGCTCGCCGGGCGCCTGCGCGCCGACGAGCGCGTCGCGTTCCCGGCGGTGCTCGGCATCGCCGACCCCCACCACGTCTGGACCGAGCTGCAGGACCACCTCGGCCGCCCCGTCTTCGAGGTCCCAACCCTGCCGCCGTCGGTCTCGGGCATGCGCGTGTTCGCGACGCTGCGCGAGCGCCTGCGTCGCGCCGGCGGACGCATGTTCCTCAACAACGTCGTCACCGGCGCCGAGCGCGCCGGGGGCCGCGTGACCGCGGTGCGCGCCCGCGCCGGCCTGCGCGACACGGTCCACGGCACCGACCGGGTGGTCCTCGCCACCGGCGGGTTCGCCTCGGGCGGCCTGGAGCTCGACTCGCGCTGGGAGGGGCACGAGACCGCCCTGGGCCTCCCGCTGACCGGCGTGCCGCCGCCGGGCTCCGAGCGCTTCCGCCAGGCCTACTTCGACGAGCACCCGACGGCCCGCGCCGGGGTGGCCGTCGACCGCGACCAGCACCCGCTCGGGCCCGGCGACGCGCCCGTCGCCGACAACGTCTGCGTCGCCGGCGCGACGCTGGCGGGCGCCGAGCCGTGGCGCGAGAAGTCGGGCGACGGCCTGAGCCTGGCGACCGGCCATCGCGCCGCCGGGTCGATCGGGAGCTGACGCGATGCACCCGCCCGACGACCACGACGTCCTCGGCGGCCTCATGCGCCAATCACTCGATCACTGCGTGAAGTGCACCATCTGCGAGACCTTCTGCCCGGTCTCCAACGTCACGCCCCTCTTCCCCGGTCCCAAGTACGCCGGCCCGCAGGCCGAGCGCTTCCGGACGCCGGCCGAGGAGAGCCCGGATGCCTCGCTGGACTACTGCTCGGGCTGCGGGATCTGCACGCAGGTCTGCCCCCAGGGCGTGCAGATCGCCGAGATCAACAGCCAGGCGCGCGCACGGCTGCGCGAGCGGACCGGCGTGCCGTTGCGCGACCGGATCATCGCGCGCCCCGACCTCACCGGCATGCTGGGGACGCCGGTGGCGCCGCTGGCCAACTGGACGCTGCGCAACCCGCTGCTGCGCGCGCTCGGCGAG
>JAOPZD010000410.1 GCA_025964295.1 Conexibacter sp. | reverse complement strand
GGCCACCACAGGAAGGCGTGGTGGTCGAACTCGGCGTCCGAGCTGCCGTTGCCGTAGACGGCGTGCTGGATGCGCTTGGGGTGCGCGAGATCCGACACGTCGAAGAGCGAGACCTGCGTGCCCTGGGTGCGCCCTTGGCCGTCGGCCTCCTGTCCGATGCCGAGCAGCAGGCCCTCGGAGATCGGGTGCAGGTAGGCGGAGTAGCCGGGGATCTCGAGCTCGCCGGCGGCCCTCGGCGCGGTCGGCGTGCCGAGGTCCAGCGTGTAGAGCGGATCGGTCTGGCGGAAGGTCACGACGTAGCCCGTCGGCCCGACGAAGCGCACGCCGAAGATGCGCTGCCCCTTGCCGAGGCCGGCGACCTGGCCGACCTCCGCCAGCCGACCGTCCTGCTCGCGCAGCACGGTCACGAAGCTCTGCGCCGGCGACGGCGGACCTCCGTCGGGCAGCCACGCCGGCTCGTCGGTCGAGGCCACGCGCAACGCGCCGCCGTGCTCGGAGAGCGCGAACTGGTTGAGGACGAACCCCGGCACGGTGCCCGAGCCGGCATAGGTGGTGGTCCCGGGCTGCGACGCGTCGAAGCGATGGATCTCGGTGCGCATCGCGCCGGGGACGTCGCCCGCGTCCTGCAGCCCCGTCACGTAGCGCTGGCTGGCCACGTACAGGCTCGTGTCCGAGCCGTAGACCGTCTGCGCGCCGGCCATGATCGCGTCGCGGTCGACGTCATAGAGACCGCGATCGAGGTCGACCGTCAGGACCGTGAGCAGTCCGAGGCCGGAGAACGCGGCCGGGCGGCGGACGTCGTCGCACGCGACGACGCCGCGCCGGAACGTGCGGCCCGAGATCCGGCTCTTGATCGTCGTCGCCGGCACGAACGTACGCAGCGCGGCGCGCTCCAGCGGCACGGCGCCCTTGGGCTGCGGCGACGAGCTGACCACGACGCGGACCGTGGAGCCGGCCATGCGCGCGTCGACGTATGCGCCGTCGAGCTCCATCGTCCGCGCGACCTTCGGCGCGGCCGGGTCGCGCAGGTCGACCTCGGTGAGCATCGTCTTCGACGTTCCGGGCGCGATCTTGGCGACCTGCCGGGGCCTGGCGACGTCGATCGGCTGCACATCACCCGGGCTCGAGACGGTGGAGAGCACGAGCGCGCGGGTGCCGTGCAGCAGCAGTTGGTGGGCGGTGCCGTCGCTGCCGAGCGCCAGCGTCCCGACGATCCGCGGCGCGTCGCCGGTGACGTCGATCACGCGCAGCTGCCCGTCGGCGGCGACGAAGACCCGCTGCCCGTCGGTCTTGACGACGTCGGGCTCGTCGATCCCGGCCTCCTGCACGTTGGTGCCCGAGAAGCTCGTGGCGCCGGGCGCCGCCACCGCCGAGACGTCGTCCTGCTCGGCCGCCGGCCCCTTGGTCGACACCGGCGCCGGACGGGCCAGCCCCTCCGGTACGGCGCCCGGCGCCCGCACCGGGACGCCGACGCCGCCCGCGCGCCGGGCGTTGACCTGCGCGTAGCCGACCAGCGCGCGGCAGGAGTCGAAGGCGACGAGCTTGGCCCGCGTGGCCGGGCGCTCCTTGGCGGACGCGGCCGCCGGCAGGCCCGCGAGCGCTGCGACCAGCGCGATGGCGAAGGTTGACCGGACCCGGTGGCGCGTCATGACCGGCCGAGGCTACTCCTGAGCACCGACCGTTCACGCGTGGGCAACGGACGTCGCGTGACCGGTGCCCAGACGGCCGAAGGACGCGTCTCGACGCGCGACGACGTGGTTGCGTTCATCTGCTGCGGGCGGGTACGACCTCCGGATGGACGCGACCGATCTCGCCGACGTCGAGCGCACGCTGCGCGAGCGGCAGGAGGCCTTGACCACCCGCATCACGGGCATGGCTGCGGCGCCCGAGCGCGGCAGCGGCATCAGCTTCGGCAAGCGCGTCGGCGACGGGACCACCGAGGCCGTGCGGCGGCTGACCGAGGTCGGGGTCGGCGGCAGCCTGGAGGTCTCCCAGGCCCGCGTCGCGCGCGCCCTCGACAAGCTCGACGACGGCACCTACGGCCTGTGCGACAACTGCGGCCGGCCGATCGCCCCGGCACGGCTGCAGGCCGCACCCGAGAGCGTCCTCTGCATCGCCTGCGCCCGCCTGGCGCGCTGAGACCTCAGCCGCCCCGACCCAAGGGGCGTGGCACCGTGGGTCGAGGGCGCTCAGGCGCCGATCGGGTGCCAGACGGTGCGGAGCTCGGTCAGCCCCTCGAGGCGCGCCAGCGACGAGTGCTCGCCGCGCACGACGCGCTTGAGGGTCTCCGAGGCGAAGGTGTCGATCCGGACGGCCAGCTCGGCGTCGCCGGTCAGGTCGAGGATCGCGTTGACGTCGCGGTGTGCCGCCAGGGCGGGCACCAGCTCGTCGGCGCGGCCCGACAGCAGGTTGACCACGCCACCGGGGACGTCGGACACGCCGAGGATCTCGCCGAAGTCCAGGCCGGCCAGCGGCGCGCGCTCCGGCAGCGCCACCACGGCCGTGTTGCCCGCCGCCAGCGGCGCGGCGACCGCCTCCACCACCGCGGCCAGCGAATCCTCGGCGCCGCTCAGCACCGCCACGACGCCCGTCGGCTCCGGGGTCGACATCGACAGGTACGGCGCCGCGACCGGGTTGATCGTCCCCAGGACCGCGTGCAGCTTGTCGGTCCAGCCCGCGTAGTGCACCAGCGCGTCGACGGCTGCGCCCACGTCGGCGACGGCGTCCTCGCGCGCGGCACCCCGCACCACGACCGCCTGCTCGACCAGCTCGGCCGACCGCGACTCGACCGCCTCGGCCGCCCGGTACAGGATCTGGCCGCGGTTGTACGCCGTGCGCCTGGCCCAGCCGGCCTGGGCCTTGCGGGCGGCCTTCACGGCGTCGCGGACGTCCTTGCGCGACCCGCGCGGCACGTTGGCCACGTGGGCGCCCGACGCATCCAGCGCCGGGTCGTGGCGCCCGGACTCCGAGCGTACGAACGCGCCGCCCACGTACAGCTTGTAGGTCTTGGCCACCGCCACGCGCATGCTCATGCCTGCCTCACGTAGGGACGGAGGCCGGCGGCGCCGCCCTCGCGGCCGAAGCCGCTCTCCTTGAACCCGCCGAACGCCGCCGTCGGATCGAAGTGGTTGTAGGTGTTCTGCCAGACGACGCCGGCCTGCAGCTGCGCGGCGACCTCGAAGGCCTTGGACCCCTTGTCGGTCCAGATCCCCGCGGCCAGTCCGTAGTTGGAGTTGTTGGCCTTCTCCACCGCCTCCGCGTGCGTGCGGAACGTCGTGATCGCGAGCACCGGCCCGAAGATCTCCTCGCGCGAGATGCGGTGCGCGGGCGAGGCCTCGGTGAACAGCGCCGGGGCGAACCAGTAGCCGCGGTCGGGCAGCGCGCAGCTGACCTGCCGCAGGCCGGCGCCCTCGTCGACGCCCGCGGCAACGAGCTCGCTGATGCGCGACAGCTGCGCCGCGGAGTTGATCGCGCCGACGTCGGTGTTCTTGTCCAGCGGATCGCCGACACGCAGCTTCTGCATCCGCGACCACAGCCGCTCGATGACGTCCTCCGCGACCGACTCCTGCACGAGCAGCCGCGAGCCGGCGCAGCACACGTGGCCCTGGTTGAAGAAGATGCCCTGGACGATGCCCTCGACCGCCTGGTCGAGCGCCGCGTCCTCGAAGACGATGTTCGCCGACTTGCCGCCGAGCTCGAGCGTCAGGCCGACGTCGCGTCCGGCCAGCGCCGCCTGGATGTCGCGGCCGACGGCCGTCGAGCCGGTGAACGCGACCTTGTCGATCCCCTCGGCGCGCACCAGCGCGGCGCCGGCGCTTCCGTCGCCCGGCAGGATCGAGACGACGCCGTCGGGCAGCTCGGCCTCCTGCAGGATCTCGGCGAGCAGCAGCGCCGTCAGCGGCGTCGTGTCGGCCGGCTTGAGGATCGCGGTGTTGCCCGTGGCCAGCGCCGGCGCGAGCTTCCATGCCGCCATGAGCAGCGGGAAGTTCCACGGCACGACCTGGCCCACGACGCCCCGCGGCGCGATCGCGCCCCGCAGGCCGGGGATCCCGTACTCGAGCTTGTCGGCCCAGCCCGCGTAGTAGAAGAAGTGCGCGGCGGCCAACGGGATGTCGACGTCGCGCGACTCCTTGATCGGCTTGCCGCCGTCGAGCGTCTCGACGACCGCCAGCTCCCGCGCGCGCTCCTGGATCAGCCGCGCGATCCGGAAGACGTACTTGCCGCGCTCCAGGCCGGGCAGCGCCGCCCAGGCCGGCTGCGCTGCGCGCGCAGCGGCCACCGCGCGCTCGACGTCGGCCGCGCCGGCCTGCGCGACCTCGGCCAGCGGCTCCTCCGTCGCCGGGTTGATCGTCGCGGCGTAGCCGCCCTCCGACGGCTCCACGAACGCCCCACCGATGAACAGCCCGTAGCGATCGCGCAGCCGCACGTGGTCGGTCGACTCGGGCGCCGGCGCGTACTCCCAGCGGACGGGCGCCCGCTGCGGAGCCGTCGCGTGCCCGTTCGCGCTCGGGGTCGTCTGCGTCTCGGTGGTGGCCACGCGATCACTCACTCCTTCGAGAAGTCCTCGGCGCGCCCGTAGCGGCCGGTCTCGGTCTTGGCGTACTGCAGCAACAGGTCGTTGAGCACCGACGAGGCGCCGATGCGCAGCCGGTCGGGCGTCAGCCAGTCGTCGCCCAGCGTCTCCTTGACCAGGACGAGGACGGCCAGCGCGTCCTTCGACGTCGACACGCCGCCCGCGGGCTTCATCCCCACCACGCGGCCGGTGCGCTGCACGTAGTCGCGGATGGCCTCGAGCATGACCAGGATGACGCCGGGCGTCGCGCCCTCCGCCGCCTTGCCGGTCGAGGTCTTGATGAAGTCCGCGCCCGCGTCCATCGCGAGCATCGAGGCGTGGCGGATGTGGTCGTAGGAGCCGAGCTCGACGGTCTCCAGGATGACCTTGAGATGCGCCGAGCCGCACGCGTCCTTGATCTGCTGGATCTCGTCGACCACGCGGGTGTCGTCACCGCGCAGGTAGGCGTCGCGCGAGATCACCATGTCGATCTCGTCGGCGCCGTCGGCGACCGCGAGGCGCACCTCCTCCAGCCGCGTCTCCAGCGGGGTCTGCCCCGCCGGGAAGCCGGTGGCGACCGACGCGACCTGCACGCCGGTGCCGGAGACCGCGTCGCGGGCGACGCCGACCATCGTCGGGTACACGCAGACCGCCGCGCAGGACGGGACCTCGGGGTAGGCGGGCGACGGTGTGACGGCCTTGGCCGCGAGCTGGCGCACCTTGCCCGGCGTGTCGGCGCCCTCGAGCGTCGTCAGGTCGAGCATCGAGATGGCGAGCAGCAGCCCTTGGCGCTTGGCGTCGCCCTTGATGGAGCGCTTGCCCAGCGCGGCGACGCGCTCGGAGATGCCGACCCGATCGACGTGCGGGAGGGTCCTGGTGGGGCTCATATGCGTCCGATGGTAGGGCTGCGCGGGACCCGGCGAGCGCCGCGGGCGGCTATTTGCCTTCGCGCGTGTACGGCACGCCGTCGGCCGCGGGCGGCGTCGAGCGGCCGACCACGCCCGCCACGGCGATCAGCGTCAGCACATAGGGCAGCGCCTGGAACAGCGTCGCCAGCTGCGGCGAGAACTCCGGCAGCCGCTGCGCCAGCGCGCTGGAGAAGCCGAACAGCAGCGTCGCGGCCAGCAGCCCGCCCGGCCGCCAGCGCCCGAAGATCAGCGCGGCCAGCGCGATGAAGCCGCGCCCGGCGGTCATGTTCTGCGAGAAGGAGTGCACGAAGCCGATCGACAGGAACACGCCGCCCAGCGCCGCCAGGCCACCGCTGGCGATGACCGCCGCGTAGCGGACCTTGAAGACGCTGATGCCGACGGTCTCGGCCGCCTTCGGGTTCTCGCCCACCGACCGCAGCCGCAGCCCCAGCCGCGTCCGGAACACGACCACCCAGACCAGCACGACGGCCACCAGCGAGCCCCACACCAGCAGGTTGAGCTGGCTGATCGCCTGGCCGATGAAGCCCAGCGAGTCGGTCGGCAGGTTGATCTCGGGCACCGACGGCAGGTTGTCCGGGGTGCCGTTGGCGCCGTAGGTGTCGACGTACATGTAGCCCGTCAGACCCAGCGCCAGGAAGTTCAGGCCCGTGCCGACGACGATCTGGTCGGCGCGCAGCGAGATCGCGAAGACCGCGTGGATCGCCGCGAGCGCCATGCCGGCCACCACGCCGATGACGAGGCCGCCGATCCACGAGCCGGTCTTGTCCGCCCCGTAGGCGCCGAAGAACGCGCCCATGAGCAGCATGCCCTCCAGCGCGATGTTGACGACGCCCGACCGCTCGCTGACCAGCCCGCCGAGCGCGGCGAACGTCAGCGGCGTGGCGTAGCGCAGCATCGCGGCGGTCAGCGCGCCCCACGACACGACGACCTCGAGGTGCGAGACGCCGGAGTGCGACGCCGCGTAGCCGCCGACCGCGCCGAAGACCGCGGCCGCGATCGCCCCGCCGCCGACGCGCCGCTCGCCGCCGCGGATCGCCACGACGCCGAGCCCGGCCGCGATGACCGCGAGGACGAACGACGGCACCGCCGTGCGGACCTCGAACGGCGGCAGCGTGATCAGGAACGCGAGCAGGCCGAGCGCGACGCCGCCCCAGCCGGTCCACGCCGCGCGCGAGACGCCCCCCGACCCGCCCTCCGGCGAGCGCAGGCCCTTGATGACGGTCTCGGTCGTCATACAACGACCTCCGCGGGCTCGGCCGCCGCCCGTGCGCGGCGCCGCGGCCGCAGCTTGCTGTAGATCAAGAGGATCAGGACGTCGGCGCTGACGAACAGGACCACGAGGCCCTGGATCACCGTCGTCAGGTTCTGCGCGAGCTCGGGCTCGAAGACCGCCGGGTCGAGGTTGCGCACCGACGTGCCGTTGACCAGCGGGGCGAACAGGAGCGCGGCCAGGCACGTCCCGATCGCGGTGTTGCGGCCCAGCAGCGCCACGGCGATCCCGAGGAACGCCAGCTGCGTGCCCTGGATGTCGTTCGTCGCGATGTGGAACTGCCAGCCGAGCACGTCGAGCGAGCCGGCCAGGCCGGCCAGCGCGCCGCAGGTCGCCATGACCAGGACGTAGGTCCTGCCGACCTTGATCCCGGAGTAGCGCGCGGCCTCGGGGTTGAAGCCGACGGCGCGGGCCTCGTAGCCCTTGGTCGAGCGGTTGAGCAGTAGCCAGTAGACGAGCGCCGCGGCCAGGGCGACGAAGATGCCGATGTGCAGGCCCTGCAGCTCCGGGTCGCCCCAGAAGACGTGCAGCTTGGCGCCGGGCACGACATCGTTGGAGATCGGGACGTCGGGCTGCGTGTCGTTCTGCAGCGGGCCGCCGAGGCCGAAGAGGTAGACGCCCAGCCAGATCGCGATCCAGTTGAGCATGATGGTGGTGATGACCTCGTTGGCGCCGGTGATCGCGCGCAGCGCGCCCGCGATCCCCGCCCACGCCGCGCCGGCCAGCGTCGCCAGCGCCATGCACAGGACCACGTGCAGGACGTGCGGCATGCCCGCCCACGACGACCCCGACCACACCGCGACGATCGAGCCGACGATGTACTGGCCCTGGCCGCCGATGTTGAACAGGCCGGCCCGGAACGCGTAGCCGACCGCCAGGCCGAGCAGGATCAGCGGGCCCGTGATGATCAGCGTCTGCTGGAGGTTGATCGCCGCGGTCGCGCGGTCGTCGCCCGACGTCCACGGAAACAGCCACTGCAGGCCGGTGCCGTCGAAGATCGCCTTGTAGGTGTCGATCGGGTTGTGGCCGGTGACCAGCACCACCAGGCCGCCGACGAAGAAGGCGAACAGCACCGTCAGGATCGGCGTGACGATCCCGCCGACCTGCAGCGCGGTGGTCAGCCGCGCTCCGACGGTCGCGCCGGCGCCGAGGTCGTACTCCGGCTGCGCGCTGGGCGGCGGCGGATCGGGCTCGCGCTCGGGCGGCTCCGGCGGCTCCGGCCCGTCGCTCACGAGGCCTCCGCCCGCGCGCTGCCCGAGCCGGTCATCAGCAGCCCGAGCTCCTCGTCGGACGCGGTCGGCGGCAGCTCGCCGACGATGCGCCCGTCGTAGATCACCAGGATGCGGTCGGCCAGCGCCCGCACCTCGTCCAGCTCCAGGGAGAACAAGAGGATCGCGCGGCCCGCGTCGCGCTCGGCCAGCAGCCGGCGGTGGACGAACTCGATCGCGCCCACGTCCAGCCCGCGCGTGGGCTGCGCGGCGATCAGCGCGTCCGGGTTGCCGGAGATCTCGCGCGCGATGACGACCTTCTGCTGGTTGCCGCCCGACAGCGACCGGGCCGGCGTGGCCGGCGAGCCGCCGCGCACGTCGAACTCGTGCAGCAGCTTGCCCGCGGCGGCGACGATCCGCTTCGGGTTGAGCAGGCCGAAGCGCGTGCCGCGGCGGTAGTCGTTGAGCGCGAGGTTCTCGGCGAGCGAGAAGTCGAGCACGAGGCCGCGGAGATGGCGGTCCTCGGCGATGTGGCCGACGCCGGCCTCGCGGGCCTGGCGCGGCGTGCAGTTGGTGATGTCCTTGCCCTTGATGCGGACGGCGCCCGACGTGACCGACCGCAGGCCGCTGATCGCGTCGATCAGCTCGGACTGGCCGTTGCCGTCGATCCCCGCGATCGCGACGATCTCGCCCGCGCAGACCTCCAGCGACACGCCGTCGACGGCGGGCAGGCCGCGGTCGTCGATCGCGTGGACATCCTCGATCTCCAGCAGCGGCGCGCCCGGGTTGCCCGGCTCCTTCTCGACGCGCAGGACGACGTCGCGGCCGACCATCATCCGGGCCAGCGAGGCCTCGTCGGCGTCGGCGATGTCGACCGTCCCGATGGTCTTGCCGCGCCGCAGCACGGTCACGCGGTCGGCGACCTCGAGCACCTCGTGGAGCTTGTGCGTGATGAAGACGACCGAGGTGCCCTGGTCGCGCAGGCCGCGCAGCACCTCGGTGAGCTCGGCGGTCTCCTGCGCGGTGAGCACCGCCGTGGGCTCGTCGAGCACGAGGATCTTCGCGCCGCGGTCCAGCGCGCGCAGGATCTCGATCCGCTGCTGCTGGCCGACCGAGACGTCGGAGACGCGCGCGTCGGGGTCGACCTTCAACCCGTAGCGCTCCGACAGCTCGCGGGTGCGCTGCCGCGCGCCCGCGACGTCGAGCAGCCCGTTCTTGCGGGGCTCGGCGCCGAGCACGAGGTTCTCGGCCACGCTCATGACCGGGATCAGCATGAAGTGCTGGAAGACCATGCCGATGCCGATGTCCATCGCCTCGCGCGGCGAGCCGATGTGGGCGACCTGGCCGTTGACCACGACCTCGCCCTCGTCGGGCGTCAGCATGCCGTAGACGACGTTCATCAACGTCGACTTGCCGGCGCCGTTCTCCCCCAGCAGGGCGTGGATCTCCCCGCGCCGCAGCTGGAGGTCGACGGCGTCGTTGGCCGTCAACGCGCCGAAGCGCTTGGTGATGCCGCGGAGCTCGAGCGCGAGCTCCGCGGCACCGGATGCGTCAGGTGGCGTCACGATGTGCGCCAGGGTAGGACGTGTTCCGTCCTACTTGACCGTGTCGGGCGGCGTGATCGAGTTGTCCTTGAGCTTCGCCGTGACGGCGTCGATCTGCGTCTGGTACTTGCTGCCCGCGGCGCTGATCTTGCCCAGGCCCGCGCCACCGTTGGCGACCTCGAACGTGGTGTTCGTGCCACCGGTGAACTTGTCGCCCTGGACCTGCTTGATCGTGTCGACCACCGCGACGTCGACCTTCTTGATGGCCGAGGTCAGGATGTGCGCGCCGAGGTAGGCCTGGTCGGCGTCGACGCCGATGCCCTGCTTGCCCTTCTCCTTGGCGGCGTCCAGCGCGCCGAGGCCGCACTGGCCCGCGACCTGGAACACGACGCCGGAGCCGCGCGCGATCTGGCTGAGCGCGATCTCCTTGCACTTCGCCTGGTCGACGAAGTCCTGGGAGTAGGCGTTGAGCGTCTTGATCGACGGGTTGGCCGCCTTGGCGCCCGCGTCGTAGCCGGCGATGTAGTGGTCGACCGGCGGGATCTTCTGGCCGCCGACCGACGAGATCGTCGTGATGTTGTTGTCCTTGGCGTACAGGCCGGCGAGGTAGCCCGCCAGGTAGCCGGACTGCTGCTCCTTGAACAGGAGGCCCTCGACGTTGGTCGGCTTGCCCTTCAGGCCGGTCGCGTCGACGTCGATGATCGCGAACTTGGTGCTCGGGAACTTCTTGGCGACGGTGCCGACCGCGTCGGCCATCAGGAAGCCGACGCCGATGACGAGGTCGTACTTCTGCTGGGCCAGCGTCGACAGGTTGGGGACGTAGTCGGCGTTGGACTTGGAGGTCAGGACGCGGCCGGTGATGCCGAGGTCCGACTTCGCCGTCTCGAGGCCCTGGTTGGCCAGCGCGTTGAACGAGCGGTCGTTGAGACCGCCGATGTCCGTCACGAGGCCGACCTTGATCGACTTCTTGGCCGGGGCCGCAGCGGTCGAGGAGGTGTCGCTCGAGGATGAGCTCGAGCTGTTGTCGTCGGAGCCGCAACCGGCGGCGAAGATCAGGATGCCGGCGGCGCCGATGGAGGCGATGGCTCGGCGGGTGGAACGTGCGCGCACTTGCGAGGAACTCCCTCTGGGATTGATCGGGACTACGGAGGGACAGAGCGACCGACCCTGGCCGCGGCGCAAACCTACAGGTCCGCTCGGCGGTCTGGTCGGTTGACCAGCGCTTCGGTGTCCGAGAAGGCCGCATTCAGCGCGGTTTCGGTGATCTCGCGGAGGTCGTCGAGGGTGCACCCGAGGCGCTCGTGGGCCAGCTCGTACTCCCGGCCGATGGTCGTACCGAAGTACGGAGGATCGTCCGATCCCAGGGTCACCGGCACCCCGGCGGCCCGCAGGGCGCCCAGCGGGTGGGCCTCGTAGGAGGGGAAGACGCCGAGCATGACGTTCGACGTCGGGCACACCTCGAGCACGATCCCGCGGTCGGCCAGCTCGGCGACCAGCGCGGGGTCCTCGACCGCCCGAACACCGTGCGAAATTCGCACGACGCCGGGCAGCGCCAGCGCGGCGCGGATCGACTCGGGCCCCGCGTGCTCGCCCGCGTGGACCGAGCAGCCCAGGCCCGCCTCGTGGACGATGGCGAAGGCGCGGGCGTAGTCGCCGGCCGGGAAGCCCGCCTCGTCGCCGGCCATGTTGAAGCCCACGACGTAGGGATGGGCCAGCGCGACCGTGCGCTGCGCGACGTCCTCGCAGTCGGCCACGCCGAAGTTGCGGACGATCGAGGAGATGATCCGGCCGGTGATCCCGTGGTCGGCGCGGGCGTCGTCGATGCCCCGGGCGATCCCGGCGAGGTGCTCGGCGTCGTCGAGGCCGACGTTGCGCCCGTGGTCCAGCGAGGCGATCAGCTCGACGTAGACCGCGCCCTCCGCCGCGCAGGCGGCGAGGTACTCGTAGGTGACGTCGCGGTAGTCCTGGCCGGTCCGGATCGCCGAGGCGGCGATGTCGTAGGACTCGAGGAAGTGCAGGAAGTCGTTCCAGGCGAACGTGCCGTCGGCGTTGAACAGCCGCTCCTCGGGCAGCGCGATGCCGTTGCGCCGAGCCAGCCGCCGGATCAGGTCCGGCGTCGCCGTGCCCTCGAGGTGCACATGCAACTCAGCCTTGTCGACACCGCCAACATTGGGGGACTGTCCCCCCCTTTCGCCCGTCATCGCAACACCTCGGCGACCACGGGGGGGTCGAATGTTGGGGGACTGTCCCCCACGGTGATGGCGGCGCGGATGGCGGCCTCGGCCGCGTCGGCGGCGGCTTCGTCGCGGGCGTGGACGATGGCCAGCGGCGCGGCGCCGCGAGCCACGGCGGTGCCCGGCCCGGCGACGGCGTCGAGGCCGACGGCGGGGTCGATGACGTCGCTCTCCACCTTGCGCCCGCCGCCGAGGTTCATGACCACGATCCCCAGCGCGCGCGTGTCGTGCGCGGTGACGACGCCGTCGGCCTCCGGGAAGACCTCGCGGACCACGGGCGCGCGGTCGAGGTGGGCGTCGGGGTCGTCCATGAGGTCGCTCGGGCCGCCGAGCGCGGCGACCA
>JAOPZD010000397.1 GCA_025964295.1 Conexibacter sp. | reverse complement strand
CACGCGCTCGACCAGGCCGCTCAGCTTCCCCGCCGCGCCCAGGAGCCCGACCGGCAGGACCGCCGCCAGCGGCTTGCCCGAGCGATGGAGCCCGCGCAGCGTCGCCCGGCACGCCGGGCAGTTGCGCAGGTGCGGCCGCGCGTCGGTGATCTGGGCCGCGGTCGCCTCGCCGTCGACCATCGCGGACAGGACGGGCTGCCAGCGCCGGCATTCGACGCCGGCCTCGATCCCCTCGAAGCGCTCGAGGAAGCTCTTGCGCCCCTCGGTCAGGCAACGGTTCACCTTCGTCGCCGAGTACCCCGTGGCCTCGCTGATCTCGGCGTAGGAATGGCCGAGCGCCTTCAGCCACAGGGCGCGCAGCTCCTGCGGCTTCAGGCGCCGCAGCGCCTCGGCGGCGCGCGTCGTCCGCTCGGCGCTGAGCAGCCGCTCCTCGGGCGAGGAGGCGACGGGCGAGGCGTGGCGGTCGAGGTCGACCTCCTCGTAGCCGATCGCGTCGGTGCGACCGCGCCGGACCTCCATCGCCTCGCGCTTGACGACGACGTGCAGCCACTTGTGGGCGGAGCCCGGATCGAGCGTGCGCGCTCGTCGCAGGAAGATCTCCATGCCGCGCTGGTAGGCGTCGTGGGCGTCGTCGGCGCAGAGGCTGTGCCGATAGGCCGTGCGCAGCAGCGACTCGGCCTGCGTCGCGACGGTGCGCAGGACCAGCTCCTGCGCTTGGTCGTGGGTGAGCCGGACCGGAGCATCCAGCTCGGGCGGCGCGAGGTTCTCCATGTCCCGTCCTTGGGGTGCGGGGGTGGTCGTTCGGGGTCCTTAGGTGCGCCGCGCGATTTCTCGCCCCCCACCGACCGGTGAGTTGTCCGAGTGACGGCGGTCGCCCATCGGTGAGCGACGCCACGAGGTATCGCGACCCGCGGCGCCGAACCCAACCCCCGTTCCGGAGCGCTCCCGGTGCTGCTGGATCAGCCTGTCCGGCGACGGAGGGAGCGCTTGTGCGCATCGCCACGCCGAACGTCGCTCAGAGCGAAATTCCCGCGCTCCGCATCAGCGTCTTGAGCACTGAAGGTCCGCTGACCAACATCGCCGGATGACGTCCAGGATCCGTCCAGAACCGCGCCTGTTTCTGGGGATGCTCCCGCCCGCCCTCGGACGCCGGGGGTGTTCTGGGGGCCGCGCTCAGGCGCAGTCGCCGTGCGCGCGCACGAGCTCAGCGGCCAGCGCGTCGCGGTTCAGGCGCGGCGGGGAGTCGCTGGTGGCCACGGCGGGCGCGGCGAGCGAGGCCAGGATGGCCTTCGCGCCCTCGTAGGCACGCCAGGCCGGGGCGGTCGGCGTGAAGTGCAAGGCGCTGGAGAACGACGACCGGAACGAGGACGGGATTGTCGCAGCGGCGGCGTCCCGGACGACGATCGCCGTCTGCCGGCCGCTCGGGTAGATGTCGCTGCGGGCGCTGCAGGCCGCGGCGGCCAGCGCGTCGTCGCCGAGCGCCACCGTCGGGATGCCCGCCTCGTTGAGGAGCGTGATCGCCGGCTCGGCCTGGGGCGTCGCGACGTTCGTCAGCACCGCGCTGGCCTGCACGTCCTGCAGCGACGTGCGGGCGTTGGCGACCGCGTCGGCCGTCGCCCGCGCCGGGTCGTCGGAGACCTGGCGACCCGCGTAGTTGACGCGGAACGCGCCGGCGCGGCCGCCTGCCTCGGCCAGCGCGAGCTTCACGCCCGCCCCGACCTGGCGGTAGTCCTTTGCCGTCGCGCTGACCCAGAGCGAGACCGTCGGCGCCGAGGTCACCGCGGCGCTCGACGACCCCGACCCGCAGCCGCTGGCACCGACGCCGCCGGCGCAGACGACGAGCGCGGCCAGCGCCGCGCGCCCCAGCCTCACCGCTTACAGCCCCAGCGCCCGGGCGATCCGGTCGCGCTCGGCGCCATCGACGTCGACCGTCGCGCCGGCCGCGTAGCGCTCGTTGTCCACGGGCGCGGCCCAGTTGTACAGCGCCAGGTCCAGCGACTCCACGGGCACGTCGACGCCGTGCGCGAGCTCGCGCTGGCGGCGCTGCAGCAGCACCGGATCGCCGATGCCGAGGATGCGCTTGGCGGCCAGCCCGACCGGATCGGTCGGCGACGCCGCGCTGAGGTGCATCGTCCACGGGTCGAGCTCGACGAGCCCGAGGTGGTGGGTGAGGACCAGGAACTCCATCCGCTGCGGGCGCCCGAAGCCCGGCAGGCCGAGCCGCTCGAACGCGCGGTCATAGCGGTGCTGCAGCGTCCAGGACTCCTCGCCGAACAGCGCCGGGATCTGCCCGCCGAGCCGCTCAGCCCAGGCGCGGTAGGCGACCAGCGCGGCGGTGCCGCGGCGGGCGTCGTAGGCGGTGCGCGGACCGACCGCGACACCTTCCAGGTCGGGCAGCTCGCCCGAGGCCCAGGTCGTCCGCGCCGAGGCGATGCCCGCCCACGGGTCCTCGCCGGCCAGCGGCGACAGGAACGCGATCAGGAACGTCAGCCAGGCGCCCTCCTCGCGGTCCCCGGATCCGGCGACCTCCGCGTAGAGCCCGGGAGGCGCCTCGGAGAGCTGGCGCAGCCGCGCGGCGCTGAAGGCCAGCTCGTCGGCCAGCCGCCCCGCGTCGACGCTCGAGCGCAGGCCCGGGACGATGTCGTTCTCGTAGCCGTCGTCGGGCGCGCGCTGCACGCGGCGCACGGTCATCCCGGACGTCGTGGACTTCCGGGGCGCGCGCACGACGCCGGACCCCTCAGGCCGGGAGGGGCGCCGCGCGACCGAGCGCGTCGGGCTCGAAACCCGCTCCTTCTTGGAGCAGATCGGGCAGTTCTCGACGAGCCGGTTGTGGCGGCAGAAGGTGGGCACGGGTCCAGTCTACGAAGCCGACCCCGAAACGCACGACGGGCGCCCCGTGGGGCGCCCGTCGCGTGAGGACTCAGTTGGCGGTGAGCCGCTAGGCGTGGCAGGTCGCCGACGAGCGCTTCTTGACCACGGAGTAGCCCGTGCGCAGCGAGTTGTCGGGGCCGATCAGCCCGGCGTCGAAGTCGTTGGACGAGTCCGCGCCGTTGAACTGGTAGATGTACAGGCGCTTGATCTGCGTGTACCTCTTGGGCATCGAGAACATGCACTTCAGCGCCTTGGCCGCCTTGGCCTGGCCGTACTCCTTGCCGCGGAGCTTGAGCTGGCCACCGGTCTCGGTCAGCCAGATCTCGGCCTTCTTGTTGTTGATCGTCTTGATCAGGCGCGACGTGCGCGAGTAGGACCCGCGGTTCGTGTCGCTGTAGTTGTGGATGCCCCAGTACTTGGGCGTGCCCTTGACGTACTTCTTGAACTTGCGCAGGTAGCTGACCGCGCCGCCCACGTTGGAGCCGTCGAGGATGTCGATCGCGACGATCTTGCGGCCCGCGAAGACCGACTTGGCGGCCGAGTAGTACTGCGCCACGAGCTTCGGGCCCGTCGCGGACTTGCAGATCTTCGACGGCTGGCCCTCCATGCGGCCGGACGCCTGGCAGACGTTGACCTCGTTCCAGGGCGAGATGTCGAACTTGGAGCCGTACTTCTTCTTGAACGCCTTCATCGCCTTGGTGTAGGCGGAGACGCTCGGCGCCTTGTTGTACTTCGACTGCAGGCGCGAGTGCTCGAAGGAGATCAGGATGGTCTGCTTGGCGACCTTCGCGTTGTGGATCCACTGATCCAGGCGCGCCTTCTCGGACGGCTCGTCGAGCACGTCGTAAGGCGTGATCACGCGCGCGACCTTGAGCTTCAGCGGCGAGTACAGCGGGTTCGTGAAGGTGGAGGGCTGCTGGTCGGAGATGCCCACGGTCGCGGCGGACGCACCGGTGGGCGCGATCACCACCGCCATGAGGGCAGCGAGGGGCAGGCAGGTACGGACGAGACGTCGCATCGGAATGCGGGTGCTCCTTTGTCGGCGTCGGGGACGGGGTCTCGGTGAAGCGGGTCAGCGCGCGGCGGACTCCGGCGCGCTGAGAACCAAGACAGCGTAGCCGCCCCGGAAGTTGCGGTGCGTCGTCCGCGCAACGGCGCTTGCGCGGACGCCGGTCAGCGGCGCGTCGAGAGCCCGGCGATGAACAGCTCGGAGATGAACGCCGTGGCGCGCCCGGGGTCGGGATCGTCGCTCTCGAGCATCCGCGCGCCCACCTCGAACGCCGCGCCGACCATCGACGCCGCCATGTACTCGACGTCGTGGTCGGGGATCAGCCCGGCCGCCACGGCGGCGCGCAGGTCGTCGGCCAGCTCGTCGACGCCCGCGACCAGCGACGGCTCGTCGAACAGCGCCCGGATGGTGCCCGCGTTGCGCGCCAGCAGCTCCGACGTTGCGCGATCCTCGAGCAGGAACCCGAAGTACGCGGCGAAGCCGTCGCGCACGAAGGCGTCGAGCGTCGTCCCGTGGCGCCGCGCGGCCTGCACGCGCTGGCGCGCCTCCCCCGCCGTCTCGTCGAGCAGCGCGATGAGCACCGACTCCTTGTCGGGGAAGTAGTTGTAGAACGTGCCGGTGGCCAGGTCGGTCCGGCGGACGATGTCGCGCACCGACGCGGCGCCGTAGCCGATGTCGGCGAAGACGATCCGGGCGGCGTCGAGGATCGCCGCGCGGTTGGCCGCCTTGGTCTGCTCGCGCTTGCCGAGGGCCGGCGCGGCGCCGCTCACGCGGGCACCGCCTTGCCGGTGCCGGTCCGGGGCGCGTCCTTGGCCCGATGGGCCACCGGGAGCGCGAAGCCGCGCAGCCGCGCGCGCTCGGCGCCCGCCTTGCGCTCCTTGTCCAGCTGCCAGAGGTAGTCCTCGAAGTCGACCTGGATCGTGTGGCGCTTGCTCGCGACGTAGCGCTTGTGCATCGCCTGCTGGTCGGCGCGGATGTCGGCCGCGAGCTCGCCCGGCGCGGGCAGCGCGTAGCGGCCGTGCAGGTAGTCGGCCAGCCACTGGCCCTGGGCCTCGGCGAGCGGCATGACCGACCCCAGCGGCTGCAGCAGGCCCACGAACCCGAGGTCGGGGTAACGCGTGTCGAAGACCCGGCGGAACAGCTCGATGTGGTTGTCGGGCGCCGCGACGAAGCCCTCTTCGAAGAACGGGAAGGTGATCTTGTAGCCGGTGCAGTAGACCACCACGTCGACCGGCTCGCGGGTGCCGTCGACGAACTCGACGGCGTCGCCGTCCAAGGCCTTCATGTTGGGCTTGGGGGTGACGCGGCCGTGCTGGATGCGGTCCAGGATCCGACCGGAGACCGTCGGGTGCGCCTCGCCGAACTCGTGGTCGGGCTTGGGCAGGCCGTACTTCGTCAGGTCGCCGGTGTAGAGCTTGACGACGCGCTGCATGACCTTCTGGCGGACCTTGAACGGGATGCGCGGGTCGTTCTTGAGCTGGTCCGACGGGCGGCCGAAGAGGTACTTCGGGACGATCCAGGCGCCGCGGCGGGCGGCCAGGTACGTCGACTTGGCGACGTAGGAGGACTCGACCGCGATGTCCATCGCCGAGTTGCCCATGCCGAGCACGACGACGTCCTTGCCCTCGAAGATGGAGGAGTCGACGTACTCGTGGGCGTGGATCTGCGTGCCGGCGAACGTGTCGGATCCGGGGAACGCGGGCTCGGGCCAGCGCGCGTCCCAGTGGTGGCCGTTGGCGACCAGGACGACGTCGTACTCGCGGGTCTCGCCGTCGTCGGTGGTGACCGTGTAGACGCCCTCGGCGCCGCGCACGATCTTCTCCACGCGCGTGTTGAAGATGATGTGGTCGCGAAAGCCGAAGTGGTCGACGTAGCTGTCGAAGTAGGCCGCGATCTGCGAGTGGTGCGGGTAGTCGGGGTAGTCGGCCGGCATCGGGAAGTCCGAGTAGGCCATGCGGTCGCGCGAGGTGTTGATGTGCAGGTCGCGGTAGGCGGCCGACATGCCGTTGCGGTTGCCGAAGACCCAGTTGCCGCCGACGCGATCCGACGCCTCGATGCAGTCGAACGGCACGCCGTGCTCCTGCAGGGCCTTGGCGACCGCGATGCCGGACGAGCCGGCGCCGACGAGGCAGACGGTGGGCAGCGAAGGCGGCGCGGACATGGGCCCAGCGTCGCAGAAGGTGACGGGGGCGTCAAGTTCTATCTAGGGGGCGCGTCGAACCCGCGCGCGGGTGGTCAGCTCCGGCGGCTGAGCCGGGCGCCGACCTCGCGTGCGGCCCGCTCCCCCGCGCGCACCGCGCCGTCCATGTAGCCCAGCCAGTAGTCGCTGGTCTCGGTCCCGGCGAAGTGGACGCGGCCGGACGGCGCCCGGAGGTACGCGCCATGCCGGGCCAGGACGCCCGGTGCGAAGTGGCCGACGGGGCAGCCGCGGGTCCACTTCTCGGTCGTCCAGTCCTTCTCCAGGAACTCGTCGGGCGTGCGGGCGCGCTCGTCGGCGGTGAAGCGCACGAAGTCGTCCAGGACGCGGGCGCGGCGGTCGGCGGGCGACAGCGCCGCCCACTCGCGGTGGCGCTTGCCGCCGATGAACGAGAAGAAGACGCCGACGCTGCCGTCGGGCGGCGAGTTGTCGTAGGGGACGCGCGCGAGGCCGGCGTCCGCCACGCCCTGGCCGGAGAGCCCCGACTCGCGCCAGAACGGCGTCGGGTAGACGGCCTCCACCTTGGTCAGCGACCCCGGGACCATGGCCTTCAACAACGTGTTCTTGCCCGCGGGCAGGCCGGGCGCGAAGGCGATCCGCGCCGCGAGCACCGGCGGGACCGCGACGATGGCGCGCTGGGCGTCGACCTCCAGGCCGTTGCTGCTGACGACACGCACGCCGCCGGCGGTCTGCGCGATGCGGGAGACCGGCGCGCCGAGGATCACCTTGGACCCCAACTTGGCCGCGACCTTCTCGGCGACCACCACCGAGCCGCCGACCAGCCGCCGCTCCTGCGCGCCGCCGCCGGTGGCGATGAGCTTGATGAACGACCCCGGCGTGGCCGCGTTGCCCGCGCCCGCGACGTACTGCGCGACGTAGAGCAGCGAGAGCTCGTCGGGGTCGGCGCCCCAGATCGCCTCGGAGACCGCGTCGAGGATGGAGAGCGCGGTCGGGCTGAGGCCCTTGCCGGCCAGGTGCTGCGCGAGCGTCTGGCCGTCGTACTGGCGCGCCTTCTTGTGCTTCCACGGCGCGGCGACGCCGACCTCCTTGGCGATCGCGTCGATGGCGATCAGCGCGGCGAGCCCCGCGGTGACCTCCGGGTCGTCGGGGATCCCGGACGACGCGGGGTACAGCGCCCGCTGCGAGCGCGCGACGAAGACGTTGCCGCCGGTGTTGTACACCGGGAACGTCGGGACGCCGACGGCCTTGGCCAGCGCCAGGATCCGGTCCTGGGTCGGGCCGACGAACTCGCCGCCGACCTCCGCGATCGCCTTGCCGCCGGCGATCGACGCGTTGTCGGTCCGCCCGCCGACGCGATCGCGCGCCTCCAGGACGATGACGGAGTGCCCGGCCGCGACGAGCTTGCGCGCCGCCGCCAGCCCGGAGAACCCAGCGCCGACGACGACCACGTCGGCCCGCTTGCGCTTGCGCTTGGCCGCGAACGCGGCGGTCGGCCCGCCCAGGGCGGTCAGCGCGGCGCCGGCCGCGCCGGCCTCCAGGAGGCGACGACGGGTCAACGGCACGTGGGACATCGGCGCACCGTATCCGCAGCCGGGTGCGGTTGCACGCCGCCGGGCGTGGTTGCACGCCGCCTCGCCGCGCCTGGCGCCACCCGGCGGCTTGACGGGCGGACGCCCGCCTGGCGCTCGCCGTGCGGGCCCAGCCACGACGGCTACCCCGGCACGCCGCTGCTGCTGCGGGGCTAGTGGCGGCCTAGCCCTCTTCGGCCGACAGCCCGCCGTCCGCGTGCGACGGCGGCCCCTCGGGCCCCTCGTCGGCGTCGTGAACGTTGCCGGCCAGGACCGGCTCGCGGCCGGCGGCGCCCAGCTCGTGGAGGAAGCGGTCGGCCATGCGCGCGGCCTGGCGGCCCTCGTTGATCGCCCAGACGATGAGCGACTGGCCGCGGCGGGCGTCGCCGGCGGCGAAGACGCCGCGGACCGAGGTCGCGTAGGTCGGGGCCTTGACGTTGCCGCGCTGGTCGAGGTCGACGCCGAGCTGCTCGACGACGCCCTCGTGCTCGGGGTGCAGGAAGCCCATGGCGAGCAGCACCAGGTCGGCCTGCATCTGGCCGCCGGTGCCCTCGACGGGCGCGAACGGCGGCGCCGCGCCGGCCTGGGCGTAGTGCAGCGCGCTGACGCGGCCGTCCTCGCCCTCGAAGCGCGTCGTGACGATGGAGTAGTCCTGCTCGCCCTTGCCGATCGCCGTCGCCTCTTCCATGGCGTAGGACAACCGGAACTTCTGCGGCCACAGCGGCCACGGCGTGCGGTCGTCGGGACGGTGCGCCGGCGGCTCGGGCAGCAGCTCGAGCTGGGTCACCGACAGCGCGCCCTCGCGGATCGAGTGCCCGACGCAGTCCGCGCCGGTGTCGCCGCCGCCGATGACGATGACGTGCTTGCCCGCCGCAGTGATCTCGACCGACCCGGCCCCATCCGCCCGCGCCACCGACGGGGCCGGCCCGAGCTCGTCGGCGATCGCGCGGTTGCGCACGTACAGGTAGTCCATCGCGGGGTGGATGCCGTGGAGCTCGCGGCCCGGGACCGGCAGGTCGCGCGGCACGCGCGAGCCGATCGTCAGCACGACCGCGTCGAACTCCGCGCGCAGCTCGTCGGCCGTGACGTCGCGGCCGACGTCGACGCCGCAGCGCACCTCGACGCCCTCGGCGCGCAGCTGGTCCAGCCGCCGCTCGACGACCCACTTCTCGATCTTGAAGTCCGGGACGCCGAAGCGCACCAGCCCGCCGGCGGCCTCGTCACGCTCGAAGAGCACGACGCGGTGCCCGGCGCGGCGCAGCTGCTGGGCGGCCGCCATGCCCGCCGGGCCGGCCCCGATGAC
>JAOPZD010000332.1 GCA_025964295.1 Conexibacter sp. | reverse complement strand
CGTGCCCATGAAGCTCCTCATCGTCGACGATCACCCGAGCTTCCGCTCGGCGGCCCGCCTGCTGCTCGAGCACGAGGGCTTCGAGGTCATCGGCGAGGCCGAGGACGGCATGACCGGCCTGGCGGCGACCACCGAGCTCGCGCCGGACCTCGTCCTCCTCGACATCAACCTGCCCGACCTCGACGGGTTCGACGTCGCGTCGCGCATCTGCCTCGACGCCGGGGCGCCGAAGGTCGTGCTGACCTCCAGCCGCGACCCGCGCGAGTTCGGCCCGCTCGTGGGCCGCTGCGGCGCCCGGGGCTTCGTCCCCAAGGGCGAGCTGTCGGCCGAGCGGATCTGCGCCCTGCTCTAGCCGCGCCGGCTACAGCGCGGCCAGCACCTCCGCCGCGGCGCGCTTGCCCGAGCTGATCGCGCCGTCCATGTAGCCGTTCCAGTAGCCCGCGGTCTCCGTGCCGGCCCAGTGCACCGCGCCGACCGGCTCGGTCAGCTTGGCGCCGAAGTCGACCAGCGTGCCCGGGCCGAGGACCGAGGTCGGGGCGCCGCGCGTCCAGCGCTCCCCGACCCAGTCCTGCTCGAAGTAGTCGATCGGTGTGCGGGCCTTCGCCCCGAACGCCTGGGCGAAGTCCTCCAGGACGGCCGCGCGGCGGTCGGCGGCCGAGCGCGTCTGCCACCGCCGCCACGAGCGGCCGCCCATGAACCCCATCAACACGCCCGGCCTCCCGTCCGGCGGCGTGTTGTCGAACATCGCGGGGACGGCCGCGTCGCCGAGCTTCAGCGCCTGGCCGTTGAGCCCGTCCTTGCGCCAGAACGGCTCGTCGTAGATGGCCTCGCACTTGGCCAGCGTGCCGAGGACCATGCGCCGGCGCAGGCTGTCATGCTCGGCGGGCAGCAGCGGCGTCCAGTCGATCTCGACCGCCAGCGGCGGCGGGATCGCCACGACGGCGCGGCCCGCGTGCCAGGCGCGGCCGTCGGCGGTCGTGACGGTGACGCCGCCGCCCGCGCCGCTCTGGTCGATCGATCGAACCGGCGCGCCGAGGACGACGCGGTCGCCGAGCTGCTGGGCCATGAGCAGCGAGAGCCGCTGCGTCCCGCCGATCAGTCGGCTGTCCTGCGCGGCGCCCTTGCTGCCGATGCCGCGCTCCAGCGTCCCCGGCGTGCGCTCGTCGCCGTAGCCGGCGATCGTGGCCAGCAGGAAGAGCATCGAGACGTCGGCGGCGCGGCTGCCCAGCGCCGGCGAGAGAAAGAGGTCGACCAGCTGCAGGACGCGGGCGCTGTTGATGGTGTTGCCCTTGACCCAGGTCTCGACGGTCTGGCCGTCGAGCCGCTCGGCGTCGGGCGCGGTCCACGGCGCGTCGACGGGGACCTTGGCGGCCATCTGGTCCAGCCGCGGGATCATCTGCGTCAGGTCGGGCAGTGCCTGGACGTCGGGCGGGATGTCGCCCGTGTAGCGCTGGGCGCGGCCGTCGGCGACGTAGACGCTCTCGCCGGGGTTGTACCCCGGGTAGGTCCCGACGCCGAACTCCTGAGCCAGCGCGAGGACGTGGTTCTGCGTCGGGCCGACGTACTGGCCGCCGGCCTCGGTGACGTCGCCGCCGCCGAGGTCGTGGTTGAGCGTGCGCCCGCCGACGCGGTCGCGGGCCTCCAGGACGACGACGGAGCGGCCCGCCGCCACGAGCTTGCGAGCGGTCGTCAGGCCCGCGAGGCCCGCGCCGACGACCACGACGTCGACGGCGGTGGGCGAACCCGCGGCGGCGCCGGCCGCTCGCGCCTCGGCGCCCTTGGCCAGCATCAGCCCGGCGCCACCCGCCGCGCCGGCCCCCAGCATCCCTCTCCGGGTCAGTCGTCCATCAGGCATCGAGAGCGCCAACGCGCCCGCGCGCCCGAACTTGCGCCCAGACCTCCACGCCGATGAGCACGATCGCCGGCGGCACGGTCGCCGGGATCGTGTCGACGACGAGGAAGAGCTGGTCCCACGCGAGCGAGACGACGAGCACCGCGAGCGCCGGCACGAGTTGCGGGCGGCGCTCCGCGGCCAGGATCCCGCCGAGCACCGCGGCGGCGAAGAAGTCGCCGTAGCCCAGCGAGGCGAAGTGGAAGGTCGCCGACTGCAGCTGCGGCAGGCCGGCGCCCGGCTGGGCGGCGACGAGCACCGCGTTGGGCGCCTGCAGCGTGTTGCCGAAGACGAGGATCGCGTCGGAGATGGCCATCGCCAGCAGACCGAGCTTGAGCAGCAGCAGCGGCGCGGCCCCGGCGAGCAGGCGGCCGAGCGTCACGCACGAGCCGACGATCAGCAGGATCGTCGCGATCTGGCCGATCCGCGTCTCCTGGTCGGCCCAGGCGAGCGCGAGCAGCGGGATCGCCACCGGCGCCAGCCACCAGCGCGCCCCGCGCATCGCCCAGCCGAGCGCGAGCGCGCAGCCGGGCGGGACCAGCAGCAGCGCCACCCACGTCAGGACGTCGGCGCTCTGGGGCACCTCGTTGATCGCGACGATCACCACGACGATGCACAGCGGCAGGACCAGGGCCCACGCGCCGCCGCGGAAGCGCTGCAGCGCGCGCGGGACGCCCGCGGCCGGGAGCGCCACGCAGGCGGCCTGCGCGGCGGTCAGGACCATGTTGTCGGCCTCGAACCACATCGGGTCCGCAGGACCGTAGCGCCGACCGTTACCTTCCCCGCAGCGATGGCCGAGCCGACGACCGCTTCCCTGCGCACCGTGCGCGCCACGCGCTACGTGACGCCCCTGCGCGAGGGCGGCTCGATGCCGGGCCTGGTCGAGGCCGACGACGACGTCCTCTTCGTCGTGAAGTTCCGCGGCGCGGGCCAGGGGCTGAAGGCGCTGATCGCCGAGGTCGTCGTGGGCGAGGTCGCCCGCGCGCTGGGCCTGCGGGTCCCCGAGATCGTGCTCGTCGACGTCGACCCGCTGCTCGCGGCCGCCGAGCCCGACCCCGAGATCCAGGAGCTCGTCGCGGCCAGTGGCGGGACCAACGCGGCGCTGGACTTCCTGCCCGGCGCGCTGCCGTTCTCGCCCGCCGCGCCGGTCGGCGTGACGCCGGAGCTGGCCGCCGACGTCGTCTGGCTCGACGCGCTGTGCGCCAACGTCGACCGCACGCCCCGCAACCCCAACATGTTGCTCTGGCACCGCGACCTGTGGCTCATCGACCACGGCGCCGCGCTGTACCGCCACCACGCGCCGGCGTGGCCCGAGGGCGCCGCGGAGGCGCGGTTCGGGCTGATCGGCGACCACGTCCTGCTGCCCTTCGCCGGCTCGCTCGCCGAGGCCGACGCGCGTCTCGCGTCGAGGTTGGACCGCGCGACGCTGGCGCGCATCGCCGGCGCGGTGCCCGACGACTGGCTCGGCGGCCCCGGCGAGGCGCCCCTGGCGCGCGAGATCTACGTCGCCTACTTCACCCAGCGGCTCGCGGCGCCGCGCGCGTTCGCCACCGAGGCCGAGGAGGCGCGCCGTGCCATCGCGTGAGGACGACGCCTTCCAGTACGCGATGTGGCGCGTCGTGCCCAGCGTCGAGCGCGGCGAGGCGGTCAACGTCGGCGTCGTCGTCTTCTGCCGCCGCCGCCGGTTCCTGGCCGCCCGGACCACCCTCGACGAGCCGCGCCTGCGCGCGCTGTCGCCCGACCTCGACCTCGACGCCCTGCGCCGCCACCTCGACGGCATGGTCCGCGTCGCCGCCGGCGACCCCGCGGGCGGCGCCGTGGCCCACCTCGACCAGTCCGAGCGCTTCGGCTGGCTGACCGCCACCTCCTCGACGATCGTCCAACCCTCGCCGATCCACACCGGCATCTGCGACGACCCAGAAGCGGTCCTGGACCGCCTCTTCACCCGGCTCGTGGCCTAGCTCTGTCGCAGCTTTGCCGCGACCCAGGCGGCGAAGTCGGGCTCGGCGAGATCCCTGGCAGCCAGCCGCTCGAACGTCTCGGCGACCTCGTCCTGATCGAGGTCCGACGGCCACGGCCGGTCGTTGCGCCACAGGAACTCGATCATCGCCAGGAGCGCCAGACGCTTGTTGCCGTCGATCAGCGGATGGTTGCGGACGATGCGCGACGCGAGGATCGCCGCCCGCAGGGCGTAGCCCTCGTAGAAGTCGTGGTCTTCGAAGGTGGCGAACGGCGCCGCCAGCGCGGACTCGGCGAGGCCGAGGTCGATCGTCCGGACGAGCTGCTCGGCTGGCTCCCCAAGGAGATCCTCGGCGATGAGCAGGAGGTCGGCGATGTCGAGGCGCTGCACCCATTTACGGTATCAAGATACCGTGATACCGTGGTATGCGCTACCTCGCTATCTAGCATGCCACGGCCAATACCGGACGAGAGGGTTCCAATCATGAAGTCCATGACCCTGCGCCTCGACGACGACACCGCCGCCGCGCTCGACGCCGTCGCGCGCGTCGACGGGACCACCGTCGCCGATCAGGTTCGATCGGCCATCGAGGATCGCATCGAGGCGCGGCGCGCCGACAAGGGGTTCCAGGCACGGCGCCGCAAGGCGCTGGAGGAGAACAAGGCCGCTCTCGAGCGGCTTGCGAAGTAGCTCGTCGGCTAGCCGGCGGAGGTCGGCGTGCGTGGCCTGAGGTTGCCGACCAGCAGCGCGACGACGACGACCAGGTAGATCTGGCCGACGAGGACTTCGAGGACGGCGAGGGCGCGGCCGACCTCGAGGCGCGGCGTGAGGTCGCCGAAGCCGGTGGTCGTCAGCGACATGAAGGAGTAGTAGATGCGCTCGCCGGAGGTGCCGTCGGTGCCCTGGGCGAAGTAGGCGCCGTCGGAGACGTCGGCGATGGCGCCGACGACGTCGGCGAAGAGCAGGCCGACCAGAAGGTACATCGCCAGGCCGCCGGCGACGGCCTGGAGGGTGACGCCGGCGCCGCGGACGTGGGCGACGAGGCCGGCCACCATCGTCGCGACCATGGCCCCGGCCAGCGCGCCGCTGAGCCCGAGCACGATCCAGGACGGCAGCGTCGCGCCGAGGGCCGACACGAGGCCGAGGACCGCGGCGGCCAGGCCGACCGCCGTCAGCGCCCGCGTGCGCGCATCGCGCGCCGCGATCGTGACCATCGTCAGCAGCAGCGCCTGGACCACGAGCCCGATCCCGTGGCCGAGGTCGTCGTCGGGCAGCGCGATGGTCGCGATCACCGTCACGACGGTCGCCAGCAGCACCCGCCCGTAGCGGTGCGTCGCGCCGCCGGTCTGCCTCCCGAAGGCCATCGTGCCACCGGCGTTCGACGGACCCCTTCCGCCTCCTGCGCGTGCTTGACTGCCCGCGATGCCCGCGATCCCCTCCCCCGACGACCTCCCGGTCCTGACCTTCGCCGACGCCGCCGCGTTCGAGGCGTGGCTCGAGGACGGCAACGCCGACGGGCCGGGCGTGTGGATCGCGATCGCCAAGAAGGCCACCAAGATCCCGACGGTCACCCATCAGGAGGCGCTGGACCTGGCGCTCTGCTTCGGCTGGATCGACGGCCAGCGGCGGGCGCTGGACGACGAGCGCTTCCTGCAGCGCTTCGTCCCGCGGCGGCCGCGGAGCACGTGGTCGAAGATCAACTGCACCAAGGTGGAGGCGTTGATCGAGCAGGGCCGGATGCGGCCGGCCGGGCACGCCGAGATCGAGCGGGCCAAGGCCGACGGCCGCTGGGACGTGGCCTACGACGGCCAGCGCACCGCCACGGTCCCCGAGGACCTGCAGCGGGCGCTGGACGCCGAGCCGGCCGCCACGCGCGCCTTCTTCGACGCGCTCGACAGCCACAACCGCTACGCGATCCTCTTCCGCGTCGGCCAGGCCAAGAAGCCCGAGACGCGGGCGCGGCGCATCGCCACGTTCGTGGCGATGTGCCGCGAGGGCCGCAAGCTGCACGAGTAGCCCGCGCCGCCCGTCTACCGCGAGGCCGGCGCGATCGCGTGGTTGGCGTGGATCGTGTCGCGCGGGTCGTAGGTCGCCTTGACGGCCTGCAGCGCGGCGAACGCCTCGCCGTCGAACGCCGTGCTGACGTCCGTGGGGCTCTCGGCGAAGTTGAGGTACACGCGCTCGGCGTGCCACGGGGCCAGCGCCACCTTGACCTGCGCCAGGCGCGGCGGGATCGCGGCGCCCAACTCCGGCGTCATCGGCACGCCGACGGCGAACAGGATGTAGGCCGCCTCCAGCCGCGAGCGGGCGCCCGCGCCCTCGACCGTGCGCGCCAGCGCGCCGCCGAGGTGGCGCAGCTCGACCGCCAGCAGCGGCGAGCCCGACTCGTGGCCGGCGACCTCGACGAGGCGGTCGATCGCCTCGGCCGGCAGCTCCTCGAGCATCGCGTGGTCGCCCATGCCGGGCACCGGGCTCTCCGGATCCATGTGCAGGTGGCTCAGCGCGACGGGCGGCGCCGCGGCGAACATGTCGATCTCGGGCTCCAGGGCGCGCAGCGCGCCGAGGACCTCCGCCGCGTAGGCGTCGGAGCCGAGGACCGCGCCGTCGATGCAGACGAACTTGCGGCCGCGGACCGGCTCCGGGATGTCCGGGAACGGCGGGACCTGCAGGATGCGGGCCGACGTCGTGACCGACTCGGGCGCGTCGAGCGTCCACTCGCGCCAGGCGTGCAGCACCTCGGAGGCACGCTCCCACGGCCACAGCATCGCGCCGGCGTAGAGATCCGGCGTCGCGATCAGCCGCAGCTCCATCGCGGTGATGACGGCCGGGCTGCCGGTGCCGCCGCGCAGCGCCCAGAACAGCTCCGGGTGGTTCTCGGCGTCGACGTGCAGCTGCTCGCCCTCGCCGGTGACGACGTCGAAGGACAGGACCGAGTTGCAGCACATGCCGAAGGCGCGGGCCAGCCAGCCGATGCCGCCGCCGAGCGTGTAGCCGACGAGGCCGACGTCGGGCGACGAGCCGGCCAGCGCGGCCAGGCCGAGCTCGGAGGCCGGGCCCGTGAGGTCGGCGCACAGCGCGCCGGCCTCGACGCGGGCGGAGCGGTTCTCGAAGTCGATCTCGACGCCCCGCATGAGGCGGGTGTTGAGCAGGATCGACTCGTCGGCGCCGCTGCGGGCGTTGGCGTTGTGGCCCGTGCGCTGCGGGGCGACGCGGACGCCGTGCTCGCGGGAGAAGCGCACGAGGGCGGGGACGTCTGCGGCGCTGCGCG
>JAOPZD010000261.1 GCA_025964295.1 Conexibacter sp. | reverse complement strand
GCGCCCGCCGCGCGGTCCTCGCCGCCGGCCTCGTCGCCGGCGTCGCGCTGGTCGCCGACGGCGTCCTGACCATCGTCTGGCAGGAGCCGCTGACCGCGTGGCAGCAGTCGCGCGACCAGGCCTCGCTGCGCACCGACCTCCAGGGCCTGCAGAAGACGCTCGACGCCGCACCGCAGGTCGCGCGCGAGAGCCAGGCCCACCGGATGCGGCGCCAGGCGCTCGCGCTGCTGCACGCGCGCCCGGACGGCTCGGCGCTCGGCTCGGTCTCGATCCCGCGGATCGGCCTGAAGACCGTCTTCGTCGAGTCCACCACGCACGGCTCGCTGAAGAAGGGGCCCGGCCACTACCGCGGCACGGTCCTGCCCGGCATCACCGGCACCGTCGGCCTCGCCGGCCACCGCACGACCTACGGCGCGCCGTTTCGCCGCGTCGACGAGCTCTCCAAGGGCTCGCGGATCGTCGTCCACATGCCCTACGGCACGTTCACCTACAAGGTGACCGGGACCCGGATCACGACGCCGGGCGACGCCGCCGCGCTGGTCTCCCACGCCGGCGAGCGCAAGCTCGTGCTCACCGCCTGCCACCCGCTCTACAGCGCGGCCAAGCGGATCGTCGTCAGCGCGCGGCTGGCGTCGACGACGCCGGCGTAGCCAGCCGGCGCTCGCACACGCCGATCGCGTCGGGCGACGCGTCGACCAGGACGAAGCGGCGCCCCAGCGCCCGCGCGGCCACGCCCAGCGTGCCCGAGCCCGCGAAGAAGTCCAGGCACCAGCCGCCCGGCTTCGAGGACGCCGCGACCGTGCGGCGCACGACGCCGAGCGGCTTCTGCGTCGGGTAGCCCGTCCGCTCGCCGCCGTTGGTGGGCACGATCGTGTGCCACCAGACGTCGGTCGGCCGCTTGCCGCGCGCCCGCTGCTCCGGCGTGACCAGCCCGGGCGACATGTAGGGCTCGCGATCGACCTCGGCGTCGTCGAACCAGTACGCCGCCGGGTCCTTGACGTACACCAGGATCACGTCGTGCTTGGCGGGCCAGCGCGAGCGCGCCTTGGCGCCGTAGTCATAGGCCCAGATCAGCTCGTTGAGGAACGCGGCCCGCCCGAAGATCCCGTCGAGCAGGACCTTGACGTAGTGGCTCTCGCGCGGGTCGAGGTGCACGTACAGCGTGCCGTGGTCGGCCAGCAGCCGCCGCGCCTCGCGCAGCCGCGGCTCCAGGTAGGCCGGGAGGTCGTCGAAGGCATCGGCGTAGGCCATCGACGGCCCGACGCGCTCGGTCCGGTAGCGACGCCCGCCGAAGCCGGTGCGCTCGCCGTCGGGATCGGCCACCGCGCGCAGCGTCGCGCTGGCCTGCGCGCGGCCGGTGTTGAACGGCGGGTCGATGTACACCATGTCGAACGCGCCGCCGGGCAGCTGCGGCAGCACGGCCAGGTTCTCGCCCTGGATGACCAGGTCGTCGTCGAGGGCCACGGGGCCGCTGAGGAGCTCACGCAGGACGCGCACGGCCCGCGAATGTGGCACGGTGATCGGACGATGCGTCAACGCCGAGTCGCCATCCTGGTGGCGGTCGTCGTCGTGGCGGGGGTCATCATCGCGGTGCTGGGCCGCAGCGGCGAGCCGAGCGGCCCGCGCCGCCTGGCGCCGGGCGCCGGCACCACCGGCAGCACCCGCGATCCCCTCGCCTACGACGCCGGCCGGCGCGCCGACTTCGAGGCCCGCGCCGCCGCCGGGCTCAGCCACGTCCTGTACGCCAAGAGCCCCGGCGGCGTCCGCGCGACCGCCCAGCGGGTCCAGCGGCTGCGCCCGACGATCGAGGACGTCGCCCGCCGCGCCCACCAGGACCCCGACACGCTGGAGGCGATCGTCTTCCTGGAGAGCGGCGGCCGCGCCACCGCGACGGCGTCGAACGCCCTCAGCTCGGCCGTCGGCCTGACGCAGATCCTGGCCCAGACCGCGACCGGCCTGCTGGGCCTCAAGGTCGACGTGTCGAGCTCGACACGTCTGACGCGACGGATCGCTCGCACCACGTCGGCGGGCGCCGTGCGGACGCTGCAGGCGCGCCGCCGGCGCATCGACGAGCGCTTCGACCCGCGCAAGGCGCTGGAGGCGACCACGCGCTACCTGGACTTCGCCAAGCAGAACCTCCACGGCCGCGACGACCTGGCGGTCGAGAGCTACCACATGGGCGTCGGCAACCTGCAGCGCGCGCTCAAGGCCTATGGGAACGAGGACATCCCCTACGCCCAGCTGTTCTTCGACTCCACGCCGCTGCGCCACGCCAAGGCGTGGAGCGTCCTGGCCGGCCTCGGCGACGACTCCTCCACCTACCTGTGGCGCATCGGCGCAGCCAAGGCCATCATGTCGCTCTATCGCGAGGACCCCGCCGCGCTGAAGGTCCAGGACACGCTGAACAACTGGCCCTCGGCGGAGTACGTCCTGCACCCGCCGGGCCAGACCGACCGGTTGACGTCCGACGGCGCGCTCGGCGGTCCCGGGCAGGTGCTGGTCGACGGCGCGGGCCTGCGGCTCTCGCGCGCGCTGGCCGCGCGGCCGGCGGGCGAGCGCGCGCTGAAGGTCGAGGCGCTCAAGCTCCTGCGGCTGCTCGCGCTCGGCGTCCGCGACGTGGCGCACACCCGCACGCCGCTGGTCGTCACCCGCGCCTCGCTGAAGACGACGTCGGGCGGCAGCGCACGGGTCGGCGACGGCGTCGAGGCGGCGCCGTCGATGCACACCACCGGCTACGCCTTCGACCTCAGCCGCGACTACGCCTCGCCCGCCCAGGCCCAGGCGCTGCAGTTCTGGCTGGACCGCCTCACGGCGCTGGACCTCATCGCCTGGGTGCGCGAGCCGGCCGTCATCCACGTGACGGCCGGCCCGCTGGCCAAGGAGCTCCCTTAGGAGTTCGTGGCGCCGAGCAGGTCCTTGGCGACCTGCGCGACGTGCTCGCCGGTGATCCCGAGCTTCTCGAGGACCTCGGGGCCCGGCGCGGAGGCGCCGAAGCGGTCGATCGACACCGTGCGGTCGACCCAGCGCTCCCAGCCCATCGAGACGGCGGCCTCGACCGAGACGCTGGGCAGCGTCGGCGGCAGGACCTCCTCGCGGTAGGAGTCGTCCTGCTCGGCGAAGAGCTCCCACGAGGGCATCGAGACGACGCGGGCGCCGATCCCGGCGCCGGCCAGCAGCCCCTGGGCCTCGATCGCGGTGTGGACCTCGGCGCCGGTGCCGACGAGCGTGACGCGCTCTTGGCCCGTCGTCGACGGGGAGACGACGTAGGCGCCGCGGCCCACGCTGTCGAAGTCGATGTCGAGGATCGGCAGGTCCTGGCGCGAGAGCACGAGCACGGCGGGACCCTCGAGGTCCTCGATGATCACGCGCCACGACTCGGCGGTCTCCTGCGCGTCGGCCGGGCGGATGACCGTCAGGCCCGGGATCGCCCGCAGCGCGGCGAGGTGCTCGACCGGCTGGTGCGTCGGCCCGTCCTCGCCCAGCGCGACCGAGTCGTGGGTGTAGACCCACACGTCGCGCAGGCCGGTGAGCGCGCTCAACCGGATCGCGCCGCGCATGTAGTCGGCGAACTGGAGGAACGTCGAGCCGTAGGGGCGGACGATGCCGCCGTGCGCCGCGAGGCCGTTGACCGCGCCGCCCATGCCGTGCTCGCGGACGCCCCAGAAGACGTTTCGCCCGGAGTGCTCCTTGGTGAAGCGCTCGGCGTCGCCGCCGGGGAACTCGGTCTTGGTCGACTCCGACAGGTCGGCGGCGCCGCCCACCATCGTCGGGACGAAGTCCGCCATCGCGGCCATCGCCTTCTGGCCGGCCGAGCGCGTGGCGAGCTTGTCCTTGCCGGGCGGGAGGCCCCAATCCACGGAGCGCAAGGCGTCCTTCAGCCCGGGCAGCGGCCTGCCGCCGTAGGACCCGCCTTCCCACGCCAGGTCCCACTCCTTGCCCCTGTCGGGGTTCTCGCCCTTCCACGCGTCCAGCCGCGCCTGCCACTCGGCCTGCGCCGCCGCGCCGCGCTCGGCGGCCTTGGCGAACTCCGCGTAGACCTCGTCGGGCACCAGGAAGTGCGCGTCGGGATCCCAGCCCATGGCCTCCTTGGTGGCGCGGACCTCGTCCTCGCCCAGGGCGGCGCCGTGCGCCTTCGACGTCCCCTGCTTGTTGGGCGACGGGTAGCCGATGATCGACTTGACGCGGATCAGCGTCGGCCGGGCGGTGTGGCGCTGGCCCTCCTCGATCGCCGACTGCAGCGCGACGAGGTCCTGCGCGTCGTGGACCTCGAGGACGTGCCAGCCGTAGGCCTCGAAGCGCTTGCCGACGTCCTCGGTGTCGAAGCTCAGCGACGTCGGGCCGTCGAGCGAGATCGAGTTGTCGTCGTAGAGGTAGACGAGCCGGCCGAGGCCGTACTGGCCGGCGATCGACGCGGCCTCGGAGGCGATGCCCTCCATCAGGTCGCCGTCGGAGACGATCGCGTAGATGTAGTGGTCCATGACGTCGGACCCGTACCGGTCGCGCAGGAAGCGCTCGGCGATCGCCATGCCGACGCCGTTGGCGAAGCCCTGGCCGAGCGGGCCGGTGGTGACCTCGACGCCCGGGGTGACGTGGACGCGGTCGCGCTCCGGATGGCCCGGCGTCAGCGAGCCCCACTGGCGGAACCGCTTGAGCTCGTCGAGCGGCAGGTCGTAGCCGGAGAGGTGCAGGATGCTGTAGAGCAGCATCGACCCGTGGCCGGCCGACAGGACGAAGCGGTCGCGGTCGGGCCAGTCCGGGTCCTTGGGGTTGAACCGCATGACCTTCGCGTACAGGACGTACGCGGCAGGAGCCATGCCCATGGGAAGTCCGGGGTGGCCGCTGTTGGCCTTCTGGACGGCGTCCATCGACAGCGTGCGGATCGTGTCGACGCTGAGCTGGTCGATCGAGGTGGAGGTGGTGGCGGCTTCCATGCATCACAACCTACCCGCCCGAACCTGCGACTACGGGGTGAGCTGCCTGGCCTCGTCCGCGGCCTCGAGCGCCGGATCGGAGTGCGATGCGCGCAGCTCGTAGGCGGCGCGCTTGCCGGGGTCGACCTGGGCCAGCACCTGGTCGGCCTTCAGCGCGCGGCTGAGGCCTTCGCGCCCGCTGCGCGGGAGCAGGTTCATCACCTTGGTGATGCCCGCGACCGAGCGCGGGACGAACACGTCGAAGCGCGCCTCCTGCAGGGCCGCGACGATCTCGGCGGCGACGTCCTCGGGCTGGACCTGCTTGACCCCGCGGGTCTCGGTGAGGCCGCTGGCCAGCTCGGTGTTGACGACGACCGGCATGACGCAGGAGACCTCGATGCCGGTGCCGCGCAGCTCGGCGCGCAGGGCTTCGCTGAGGCCCACCACGTAGTGCTTGGTCCCGCAGTAGGTGCCGCCGCCCGGGAAGCCGCCCTTGCCGGCGGTCGAGGCGATGTTGACGACGTGGCCGCGACCGCGCGCGAGCATGCGCGGGACGATCTCCTTGACGCCGTGCATGACGCCGCCGACGTTGATGTCGATCATGCGCTGGGTGGTGGCGTCGTCCTCCTCCCAGATCGTGTGGCCGACCTGCATGATCCCCGCGTTGTTGACCAGGACGTCGATCGCGCCGAGCTCGGCCTCGACGCCGTCGAGGAAGTCCTTGACCGAGGCGCGCTGGGTGACGTCGAGCTCGAAGGCGACGGTGCCGTGGCCGAGCTCCTTGGCGGTCTGCTGGGCCGTCGCGTAGTCGAGGTCGCCGATGGCCACCTTCATCCCTTCGCGCAGGAACGCCTGGGCCGTGGCGCGGCCGATGCCGCGCGCGGCGCCGGTGATCGCGGCGACCTGACCGGTGAGGATGCGGTGCTGCTTGGCCATGGGACAGAGCCTCCAGACAAAGGTGACGGGGGCGTCACCGTACCACCACCCGCTTGACCGTGCGAGGTAGGCTGACAGGGTGTCAACGCCAGTCGCGGTCGTCCTCTCCGAGCTCCAGCAGGCAACGCTTCGCCAGCTGGTCGACACCTTCGCGCCGGAGGTCGCGGTCGACGACGACCCGACGGGCTTCTGGGCCCGCAAGGGCTCCGACCTGGGCGTCGACGTCGCGATCGCCCAGCAGCTGTCGTCGGGCGCCGTGCCCGAGGACCAGCTCGAGGGCCTGCGCCAGCTGCTCGACGCGCTGCGCGAGCAGGGCTTCGACGACGCGCCCCAGGAGGTCCGCGAGGCGATCCTGCACGGCTTCATGGACAACGACCCGGCGGCGCTCGGCGGCCTGAGCGGCCTGCGCGCGCTGACGTTCCTGTTGTTCTACGCGATCCCGGATCCGAGCACGGGCCGCAACCCGAACTGGGAGGCGATCGGCTACCCCGGCCCGCGCGTGGCGCCGCCGTCGGCGGCCGAGGCCCCCAAGACGATCCCGGTCACGCGCCCCGACGCCGACGCGCTGACGCTGACCGCCGACGTGGTGGTCGTGGGCAGCGGGAGCGGCGGCGGCGTGATCGCGGGCAAGCTCGCGGGCGCGGGCAAGGACGTCGTGGTCCTGGAGGCGGGCGGCTACTACAACGAGGCCGACTTCAACCAGCTCGAGCTGTGGGCCTACCAGAACCTCTACCGCGCGGGCGGGCTGGCGCAGACCGCCGAGGGCCAGGTCGCGCTGATGACCGGCTCCAACCTCGGCGGCGGCTCGACGGTCAACTGGACCAACTGCCTGCGCACCTACGACTGGGTCCGCGAGGAGTGGGAGCGCGACCACGGCCTGGAGGGCCTGGCCGGCCCGGACTTCGACCGCCACCTCGACAGCGTCAGCGCGCGGATCGGCGTGACCGACACCTGCTCGGACGCCAACGGCCCCAACCAGCGCGTGCTCGACGCCGCGCAGAAGCTCGAGATCGACGGGCGCCTGATCACCCGCAACGCCGACCCGGAGAAGTACGACGCCGACCTCGCCGGGCTGATGGGCTTCGGCGACGTGACCGGCGCGAAGCTCGGCACGCTGAAGACCTACCTGCAGGACG
>JAOPZD010000239.1 GCA_025964295.1 Conexibacter sp. | reverse complement strand
CGTGCCCGGCGACGTGCACCTCGTCGTCGCGCCGCGCGGCGGGCTGGTCGACCTCGAGGCCCTGTTCCACGAGGCCGGCCACGCCGTGTACCTCAGCCATCGCGCACCCGCGGCGCCGTTCGAGGATCGCCACCTCGCCGATCCCGCCCACGCCGAGGCGCTCGCCTTCGCGATGGAGGCGCGCGCGACGGCCGGGATCGACGACGCGCGCCTGGCCGCCCACCGCGACGCGATGGCCCGCCTGCGCATGCGCCACCTCGCGGCGTCGCTGCTGCACGGCCTCGACCTCCTCGACGCCGGCCCGGCGCCCGCCCTGCGCGAGCGCTACGCGCGCCGGATGGCGACGGCGACCGGCCTCACCTGGCCGTCGGCGCCGTGGCTGACCAGCGCCGACCCCCTGCTCTCCAGCGCCGACTACCTGCGCGCGCTGGCCCGCGCGCGGGCGCTGGCCGAGCCGGACGCGCTCGTCGCCGCGCTCACGACATAGCGCGCCGACGCGCCAACTCCGCCGCGCACCTGGCCGTTCGATCGTCGAGAGCGCCCGCGTCCACCGGTAGGCTCGCGCGCGCTCTCCTCCATCACTGAAAGGTCCATACGTGAAGACCCTCCGAAGCGCCACCGCGGCGCTGTCGGCCGCCGGGGCGCTGCTCGCCGTGGCCGTCGCACCCGCCGCCGCGACCACGACCGTCGGGCTCGGCGGCTCGCCGCTCACCGTGTTCGTCAGCGACCAGGGCCAGCTCCAGGCCAAGCGCGACACCGACACCTCCAACATCTTCTTCCGCTCGACCAGCCAGATCGGCGACGCCGGGTTCTTCCTCGCGTTCCCGCCCGTCACCGCGGCGCCGCCCGCGCCCGTCCAGCAGCCGCAGCTGACCGGTCGCACCTTCGGGTTCAGCGGCTTCGCCGGCCCGTTCATCGACGACCCCGACCAGTACGTGCCGCTCAGCCAGGGGCCGGTCACCGGCAGCGGCGCGCCGACGAGCCCGTTCACGCAGGTCACGGCCTACGCGGTCACGACCGACGACGACAGCAGCGCCGCGACGCCCGGCGTGCAGCGCGCGCTGGTCACCCAGACCACCACCTACGTCAGCGGCGCGCAGCTGTTCGCGGTCAAGTGGGACATCAAGAACCTCACGGCCACGCCGCTGCGCTTCAAGGCGATCGCCGCCGCGGACTTCTACTTCGAGGGCAGCGACGTCGGCACCGGCATCTTCACGCAGGGCCCGCCGCGCTTCGTCGGCGGCACGAACGCCGACACCGGCCGCTCCGGCGGCTTCGTCGAGATCGGCCCGCCGTCGCCGTCGCTGCCGTGGTCGCACTACCAGGCGCTGCCATTCGCCAGCCCCGACCACAACGACGTCTGGAGCCGCGTCCAGGACTCCGGGACGGCCGTCGCGCCGTCGTTCGCCGACACCGTCGTCGGCGAGCCGGTCGACAACGCCGGCGCGGTCGAATGGGACCAGTACCTCGACCCGGCCAAGACGCTGGCGGCCAACGCGACCGCCTCGTTCGAGCTGCTCGTGCGCACGGCGCTGCCCGCGGCGCTGCAGTTCGACCAGACCAACGCCGGCGCCCCGCAGGGCGTGCCGATCACGTTCAAGGTCACCGCCAAGGACACGTCGGACAGCCCGTTCACGGGCAAGAAGCTCGTGTCGGCCATCACCGGCGCCAACCCGGGCTCGCAGTCCGCGGTGATCGGCGCCGACGGCGTGGCGACGGTCACCGATCCCGGCACGAACGCGGGCGCCGACACCGTCGTCTCGTTCGTCGACCTCAACGGCAACGGCACGCGCGAGGCCAACGAGCCGCAGGGCTCGGCGCTGGCGACGTTCGTCGACAAGACGCCGCCGACGTGCACCGTCAAGGTCTCCGGCGACCGGCCGGTCGGCAGCGGCGGGCAGGGCAAGCCGCTGCAGATCACCGTCAACTGCGACTCGCCGGCCACGGTCGCGACCGCCTCGACGCTGACGATCCAGCCCGCGGCCAAGAAGGCCACGAAGGCCACCGCCGCGAAGACCAAGAAGAAGCACAAGAAGAAGGCCCCCAAGAAGCCCCGGAAGGTCGTCGTCAAGCTGCCCGCGACCTCGACGCTCGTGGCGCCGGGCCAGGCGCTGGCGATCAGCGTCAAGGTGCCCTCGTCGCTGATGAAGAAGTACCCGGGCGCGACGGCCACCGCGACGGTCGTGGTGACCGCGACCGACGGCGCCGGCAACGTGGCGTCGAGCACGACCACCAAGAAGGTCAAGATCGCCAAGCCCAAGGCCAAGAAGAAGAAGGCCAAGCACAAGGCGAAGAAGCACCACTAGGGCCCCGCGGGGCCGCCGTCCCAGTACCCGGCCATCAGCTCGCGCGACCACGCGGGCTGGTGGACCGGACCCTGCGGCCCGAACTCCTCCATGTAGGGCTTGACGTCGAGGACGGGCGTCCCGGCGACGGCGTCGAGGCCGGCGACCGCGAGGTCGAGGCCGTCGACCCGGAGGAGCCGGCAGCGCGAGACGCCGAGGCGGTTGGGCCGGTCCTTGGCGCGCTGGGCGAAGATCCCGACGCGCGGCCATAACGCGTTGCCGCGCGGGTGGCGGGCGCCGGTCTCGACGCCGTCGGGGTCGACGCGGTCGAAGAGGTAGACGACCTCGAGGTGGGAGAACCGGTCCAGGCCGGCGACGGCGTCGGACGTGAAGCGCTCTGCGTCGAGCCGGATCGTCGCGCGCTCGGCGGCCCAGTCGTCGTCGCGCACCTCGGCGCGGCCGCCGGCGACGTGGCCGATCGGGACCACGCCGCAGGCGTCGCTCATCCCAGCTTGCGCTCGATGGCGGCGAGCACGGACTTGCGCGCCTCGTGGCGGCGCTCGTGGTCGCGGACCTTGCGCAGCTGCGCGGGCGTCAGGGTCGTGATGCGCTTGGCGATCTGCGCGGCGGTGAGGTCGTCGTAGCCGAGGATCGGGAACGAGCCGACGCCGACGCGGCGGCGCGCGCGGTCGACGGTCCGCAGCACGGCGTCGCCGCTGCCGCGCCCGAGCAGCTGCTCGACGTCGGCCAGCAGCGCCTCGGTCTGCGCGCGCCCGGCGGCGACGAGCGTCGACAGCAGCTCCTCGGCGTCCCTGCGCGTCATCCGGCCGCGGCGGACGGCGTCATCGACGGCCTCGGCGAGCCGGTCGCTGGTGAGCGTCAGCGACGAGACGAGCCGCTCGCGCAGCGCGCCGAGGGAGGCGACGAGCTCGTCGGGCGCGGTCGGCGCGGCGGACG
>JAOPZD010000235.1 GCA_025964295.1 Conexibacter sp. | reverse complement strand
GCGCGACGCGCCTCGAGCGCGAGCACCGCCAGGACGGGCACCGACAGGATCGCGCCGTTGATCATCACCAAGTGGGTCGGGCCCCACAGCGTCACGTCCTGGCCGAACATGCGGTGCCAGAAGTCATCGAGCGGGAAGCCGGTCAGCGCGAACGCCCCGCAGGCGATCAGCAGCGTCCCGCCGACCGGCAGCGACAGGCCGCCAAGCGCCGCCGGCAAGCGCAGCGCCACCGGCGACGGACGCTCGGCGTCCTCGTGCAGCGCGCACGAGACGAGGCCCGCGGCGAACAGCCCGTACAGCGCGAAGAGGATGAAGTAGTGCGCGGGGTTGGCCAGTGGGCCGGGGTCGCGGCCGACATCGATGTGCAGCGAGATGTCCCAGAAGACGCCGAACGCGCCGGCGCCCAGCGCGACCGTCCCGATCAGGAACGGCAGCGCCGCCCACGGCTCCATGCCCAGGGCGCGGCCGCTCAGCGCGCCCGCGCGGCTCAGCAGCGCCGAGCGGCCGGAGCGGTGGCGCATGATCAGCGTCAGCAGCACCGCGGTGGTGACCGCGGCGAAGATCGAGGCGATGAAGACCTGCTCGAGCGGGGCGCCCGCGGAGGGCGTGTCGGCGGCGGCGAAGAGCATGGGCCGGAAATGTACACGACTGTACGTACACTTGTGAACATAGGTCGCCATAGACTGTCCGCATGGCCCGCATGACCGCCCAGGAGCGCCGCGACCAGCTCCTGGACGTCCTCTCCGAGATCGTCCTGGCCGAGGGCTACGGCGCGGTCTCGATCGACCGCGTCTCCCGCGACGCCCAGATCGCCCGCACGGTCATCTACTCGCACTTCGGCAACCTCGAGGGGATGCTGCACGCGCTGATCGAGCGCACCGAGCAGCGCGCGGTCGGCCAGATCCGCGAGGTCATCCCGGACATCGACTTCGAGGAGGACCCCGACACGGTGCTCATCGAGGCCGTCCGGACGTTCCTGACGATGGTGCGCGCCGAGCCCGTTACGTGGCGGCTCGCGCTCTTCCCCGTCGAGGGCGCGCCGCCCGAGCTGCGCGCGACGCTGGCGCGCGTGCGGACCGGGCTGGTCAACCTGCTGCAGCCCGTGGCCGCCAACGGCATCGAGCGCCGCGGCGGCCCGCAGGGCCTCGACGCCGAGCTGTTCTCGCGGTTGTTGGTGTCCTTTGGCGAGGAGGGCGCCAAGTTGGTGCTCAGCGATCCGGACGCCTACTCGCCCGATCGGCTGGCGGACTTCACCGCCACGATCATGGGAGCGGTTCGGCGCGGTTGAGGGTACGGTGGCGTTCATGAGCAAGCTCAAGGGCCAGGTCGTGCTGATCACCGGCGGCGCGCGCGGCGTCGGCGCCGCGACCGCGCGGCGGCTGGTGGCCAAGGGCGCCAAGGTCGTCCTCGTCGACCTCGACCGCGAGCCGCTCGCGGCGCTGGAGTCCGAGCTCGGCGCCAACGCCACGTCGATCGTCGGCGACGTCGCCAGCCTGGAGCAGATGGAGGCCGCCGTCGCCCACGCCGTCGGCACGTTCGGTGGCCTGGACGTGGTCATGGCCAACGCCGGGATCGCGTCCTACGGCTCGGTCCTCGCGGTCGACCCGGCGACGTTCCGGCGCGTGATCGACGTCAACGTCAACGGCGTCTTCCACACCGTCCGGGCGGCGCTGCCGGCGCTCATCGAACGCAAGGGCTATGTGTTGGTCGTCTCGTCGCTGGCCGCCTACGCGGCCGCGCCCGGCCTCGTCGCCTACAACGCCTCGAAGGCCGGCGCCGAGCACTTCGCCAACGCGCTGCGGCCCGAGATCGCCTACCTCGGCGTCAAGGTCGGCAGCGCGCACATGTCGTGGATCGACACGCCGATGGTGCAGGACGCCAAGAAGGACCTGACGGCGTTTCAGAAGATGTTGGACTCGCTCCCCGGGCCGCTGGGCAACACCACGTCGGTCGAGGCGTGCGCCGAGGCGTTCGTCGACGGGATCGCCAAGCGCCGGCGGCGCATCAGCGTCCCGCGCTGGGTCAACGTCATCCGCTGGCTCAAGCCCGCGCTGACCACGCGGATCGGCGAGCTGGAGACCGCGCGCCGCGCGCCGGAGATCGTCCCGCTGATGGACCAGGAGGTCCTCGCGCTGGGCCGCTCGGCCAGCGCCCGCGTGACCGCGCTGGACCGCGACGCGGCCGCCGCGTCCGACCTCGAGGAGCAGGCCGACCGCACCCCGGCCGCGTCCTGACGCGCCGCCCATGACAGCGCTGACCGGCGCGCCGTGACAGACGTCACGCGCGCGCCGGGAGGTGGCCGCATCGCCTCGGTGGGCGCGATGCGCGATCTTCTCGGCATGCCGTCCAGCACGACAGCGCCCGCCGCGCCGCCGACCGGGATCGCCCTGCAGGGGCTGGTCAAGACGTTCCGCACGCCCCAGGGGCCCGTCCGCGCGGTGCGCGGGATCGACGTCGCGATCGCCCCGGGCGAGACCGTCGCGCTGCTCGGCCCCAACGGCGCGGGCAAGTCCACCACCATCGACATGCTGCTCGGGCTCGCCGAGCCGGACGCCGGGACGGTCACGCTGTTCGGCGGCACGCCGCAGGACGCGATCGCCGCCGGCCGCGTCGGGGCGATGCTCCAGACCGGCGCGCTGCTGCGCGACCTCAGCGTCCGCGAGCTGATCTCGATGATGGCCACGCTCTACCCCCGGCCGCTCGGCGTCGACGAGGTCCTCGACCTCTGCGGCCTGCAGGCGACCGCCGGGCAGCGGACCGAGAAGCTCTCCGGCGGCCAGGCCCAGCGCGTGCGGTTCGCCTGCGCGCTGGTCAGCAACCCGGACCTGCTCGTGCTCGACGAGCCGACGGTCGCGATGGACGTCGAGGGGCGCCATGCCTTCTGGACGACGATGCGCGCCTTCGCCTCGCGCGGGACGACGATCGTGTTCGCCACGCACTACCTCGAGGAGGCCGACGACTTCGCCGACCGCGCGGTCCTGATGGCCCACGGGCGCGTGGTCGCCGACGGGCCGACGACCGAGATCAAGGCGCGGGTCGGCTCGCGCACGATCCGCGCGACGCTACCCGGCGTGGCCGACGACGCGCTGCGCGCGCTGCCGGGCGTGGCGAAGGTCGAGCGGCGCGGCGCGGCGGTGACGCTGCGCTGCACGGACTCCGACGCGGCGATCCGCGCGCTGCTGGCGGCCCACCCCGCCGCCAGCGATGTGGAGATCAGCGGCGCCGGGCTGGAGGAGGCGTTCCTGGAGCTGACCGGCGTCGACGACGATGACGACGGTGCGACCGAGGTGGCCGCATGAACGCCATGGCCTACACGCGCTACGAGCTGCTGCGCGCCTTCCGCAACAAGCGGTTCTTCCTGTTCTCGCTCGGCTTCCCGCTGGCGCTGTACTTCATCACCGCGGGCCCGAACCAGGGCGAGTCCAACCTCCAGGGCACGGGGCTGAGCGCGCCGCTGTACTTCATGGTGTCGATGGCCTCGTGGGGCACGATGACCGCGATGCTCGGCACCGGCGCGCGGATCGCCGGCGAGCGCCAGGTCGGCTGGAACCGCCAGCTGCGGATCAGCCCGCTGTCGGCGTTCGCCTACCTGCGCGCCAAGGTCGCGATCTCCTACCTGATGGCCGCGATGAGCATCATCCTGCTCTACGCGGCGGGGATGATCCTCGGCGTCCGGCTGCCGGTCGGCGAGTGGCTGGGCATGACCGGCCTGATCCTGGTGGGGTTGATCCCCTTCGCCGCGGCCGGGATCTACCTGGGGCACAAGCTGACCGTCGACTCGATCGGCCCGGCGATCGGCGGCGGCACCGCGCTGCTGGCGCTGGTCAGCGGCACGTGGTTCCCGGTGCAGTCCGGGTTCCTGCACGACGTCGCGCAGGGGCTGCCGTCCTACTGGCTCGTGCAGGCCAACCGCGTCGCGCTGGGCGGCAACGGCTGGGGCGCGCGCGGCTGGATGGTCGTCGCCGCGTGGAGCGTCGTGCTGATCGTCCTGGCGGCGCGCGCCTACCGCGGCGACACGGGTCGCGCGTAGGCGCCGTCGCCGTCCGGGGCGTTGAGGCGCGGAAGCGAGAGCGGAGCCGCCTCGGCGGCCGGGTCCAGCGGCCGCAGGTACGGCGTGCCGTCGGGTCGCTGGTCGACGACGAGGTCGATCCGCGCGCCGTCGACCACGGCGAAGAACGCGTACCACCGCTCGCCGGAGGCGGTCGCCGCGTCGGCGAGCTCGAGCGTCCAGCAGCCGCGGTCGAAGCGGTAGCCGCCGTCGATGGCGGTCAACTCCTCGCAACACACAGGATGCTCCATCGTTGTGCCGTGCTGATTTGCTGCGTCGATTGCCACCGGACTGCGCCCTCCTGGCCGATCCCCGCCCGATAGTCGCAACGTGGCATGACGATTGTCAAGGGACGTCGACGTTTCTGGGCGTATGGCCAGGTCATGGGATGATCGGTCGGTCGTGACGCCCACCATGCCCTCGACCCGTCGGACCCAGATCGTCGACGCCGCCCGGCACCTGCTCGAGGAGCAGGGCCCGGAGGCGCTGTCGATGCGCAACGTCGCGGCCGCCGTGGGCATCCGCGCGCCGTCGCTGTACGAGCACGTCACCGACAAGCGGGCACTCGAGAGCGCGATCATCGCCGCGGGGCTCGACGAGCAGGGCGTGGCGCTGACGGCGGCCGTCGCGGACCTCGACGGTGGCGGCGATCCGCTGACGGCGATCGCGATGACCTGGCGCCGCTGGGCGCTCAGCCACCCGCACGTCTACCGGCTCATCTACGCGCGCGACCT
>JAOPZD010000211.1 GCA_025964295.1 Conexibacter sp. | reverse complement strand
GCTGCGGCGGCGCGTCCTCGGCGTCGGCCACGCGCCGGCGCGCCGCGCCCCAGGCCAGCGACGCCTCGACCATCCGCGCGGCCGCGTTGACCAGCGCCAGCGAGTGCGGGTGGGCGGTCTGCAGCGGGCCGGACAGGTCGAGCACGCCGAGCAGGTCGCCCGTGACGGGGTCGTGCAGCGGGGCGGCGCTGCACGTCCACCCGTGCACCGGTGCGGCGAAGTGCTCAGCGCTGAAGACCTGCAGGGAGTGGTCGAGCGCGAGCGCGGTGCCCATCGCGTTGGTGCCCGCCGCGGTCTCGCTCCAGCGCGCGCCGCGCATGAGGTGCACGCCGGACGCGTCGTCGAGCATCCGCTGGTCGCCGTCGATCCACAGCAGCGTGCCCTCGGCGTCGCAGACCAGGACGACCTGCTGGCCCTCGGCGCGGACGTCCTCCAGCAGCTCGCGCAGGACGCCCTCGGCGGCGGCCAGCGGTGAGCGCGACCAGCGCTCGGACGCCTCGTCGCCCGCCAGCGCCAGCGGCGCCAGGCCGCGCTCGGCGTCGAAGCCGGCGGCCTCGCAACGCCGCCACGAGTCGACGATCACGCCGCGCAGGTCGGGCGGCGGCGGCGCGCCGGAGAGCACGGCGTCGTGCGCCCGCGCCAGCGACAGCGCGCGTCGGCGCCGATCGCCCGTCGAGGGGAGCGCGACCCAGGAGCTCATCAACCCGACACCGGTTGTACGCCTCCCGCAACGGACTTGCAACCCCCCTCGGCGTAGCGTCGCGCCAACAGTCCGAACGGAGGAGAGAGACATGGCGCTCGACGCCCAGATCGACCAGCACGCACGCGACTTCGTCACCCGCCAGCACCGGATGCTCATCGGCGGCGACTGGGTGGAGGCCGCGTCGGGACAGACCTTCGAGACCTTCGACCCGTCCACCGGCGACGTCCTGGCCAGCGTCCCGCGGGGCAGCTCGGAGGACATCGACCGCGCCGTGAAGACCGCCCGCGCCGCGTTCGACCCGGACGGGCCCTGGCGCCGCATGTCGCCCAGCGAGCGCGGCCGCGTCATCCACCGCCTCGGCGACCTGATCCTCGAGAACGGCGACGAGCTCGCCACGCTGGAGACGCTCGACAACGGCAAGCCGCTGACGATCGCCCGCGCGGCCGACGTCCCGCTCGCCGCCGACCTGTTCCACTACATGTCGGGGTGGACGACCAAGAGCGGCGGCTCGAGCCTGCAGATCTCCGTGCCCTACATGCCGGGCGCCGAGTGGCACGCCTACACACTGCACGAGCCGGTCGGCGTCGTCGGCCAGATCATCCCCTGGAACTTCCCGCTGCTGATGGCCGCGTGGAAGCTCGGGCCGGCGCTGGCGACCGGGTGCTGCGTGATCCTCAAGCCGGCCGAGCAGACGCCGCTGAGCGCGCTGCGGCTCGGCGAGCTGTGCCTCGAGGCCGGGATCCCGCCCGGCGTCGTCAACGTCGTGACGGGCTTCGGCGAGGAGACCGGCGCGCCGCTGGCCGCCCATCCCGACGTCGACAAGGTCGCGTTCACGGGCTCCACGGAGGTCGGCCGGCTGATCCTCCAGGCGGCCGCGGGCAACCTCAAGAAGGTGTCGCTGGAGCTCGGCGGCAAGTCGCCCAACGTGGTCTACGCTGACGCCGACCTGGAGACCGCGATCCCGGGCGCCGCCAACGCGATCTTCTTCAACCACGGCCAGTGCTGCGCGGCCGGGTCGCGGCTGTTCGTCGAGCAGTCGATCTACGACGAGGTCGTGTCCGGCGTCGCCGACCACGCGAAGTCGATCAACGTCGGCCCGGGCCTGGACCCCAACACGCAGATGGGCCCGCTGGTCTCCCAGGAGCAGCTGGACCGCGTGTGCGGCTTCCTGCAGGCCGGCGAGACCGAGGGCGCCGAGACCGTCGCGGGCGGCAAGCGCCACGGCGACCGCGGGTACTTCGTCGAGCCGACGGTCCTGGCGGGCACCAACCCGCAGATGAAGGTCGAGGCCGAGGAGATCTTCGGCCCGGTCGTCACCGTGCGGCCGTTCGGCGATCCGGCCGAGCTGGTCGGGCAGGCCAACGGCACGTCGTTCGGGCTGGCCTCCGGCGTGTGGACGAGGGACCTGTCCAAGGCGCACCGCACGGCCAAGGCGCTGCGGGCCGGCACGGTGTGGATCAACTGCTACAACGTGTTCGACGCGGCGCTGCCGTTCGGCGGCTACAAGGAGTCCGGCTGGGGCCGCGAGATGGGCGCCGAGGCGCTCGAGCTCTACACCGAGGTCAAGTCGGTCGTCACGCTGCTCTGACCCACCGGTCGGGCATCGCGCGCGGTAGTAGGGTCCGCCGCGATGCCCGACCACCCCCTCCCCGACGCCGAGGCGGCCAAGGAGTGGTGGACGACGATGCTCCTGATGCGCCGGTTCGAGGAGCGTTCGGCCGAGTTGTACGCCAAGGGGCTGGTCGCCGGGTTCCTGCACTCGGCGCGCGGCGAGGAGGCGGTCGTCGTGGGCGCGGCGCGGGCGCTGACGGCCGGCGACGCGGTGCTCTCGACGTTCCGGGCGCACGCGTGGGCGCTGGCGCGGGGGACGCCGCCGGCGGCCGTGATGGCCGAGCTGCTGGGCCGCGTC
>JAOPZD010000171.1 GCA_025964295.1 Conexibacter sp. | reverse complement strand
GCCCGCGCGCCCGCCCAGCGGCACGACGATGCTCGGCGCGACCGCCAGCTCGACGTGCGCGACGTCCGGCTCCCGGCCGTCCCACGGGAACGCGGCGACCCACGGCCGCCCGTCCTCCGCCGGCCACGGCTTGTGCTCGAGCACCGCCAGCAGCGTCTTCTCGGCGCCGCCGTCGGCGCGCATGACCAGGGCAGGGCGCACGAAGCGCACACCGCGCACGCCCGACCACGTCCCTTCGACCTCCAGCCGCGCGCCGTCCGCCTCGAAGCGGGTCAGCGCGAACCCAACGGCACCGTCCATGGCGCGGTGTATGCCCGCAACCCCCGGCGGCCTACCGCCGGGGCGGTGTCAGACCGCGCGCCATCGCGCCGTCCAGCTGCTCGTCGGTGAGCGCCGCGGGCGCGATCGGCGTCTGGGCCGAGGGACCGGCGCGGAGGCCGTCGACGATGATCGCCAGGTAGCGGCGCCAGACCTCCGGCGCGACGTCGCCGGCGTACTCGATGACGCCCGTGAGCATCAGCTGGATGACCGGGACGTCGGTGATCTCGACGTCGGGACGCAGCTGCCCTGAGGCCTGCGCGCGCGCCACGATCCGGCTGACGATCGGCTTGAGCCGGTCGCGTGCCCGGGCGACGCGGTGCTGGCCGTGCGCGGTGCTGAAGACGAGCTCCTTGAGCGCCCGGTCGTGGCCGTGCAGCGACACCGCGCGGTCGAAGAAGAAGACCAGGGCCGCCCACGCGTCGTCCATCGCGCACGCCTCGTCGGCGATGGCGGCGACGGCGTCGATGCGCTCCTCGAAGAGCGCGTCGATCAGCGCCTCCTTGTCGGGGAAGCGCCGGTAGACCGTGCCGACCCCGACGCCCGCGCGCTCGGCGACCGCGTCGAGCGTGACCTGCAGGCCGCGCTCGCCGAACAGCTCGCCGGCCGCGGCCAGGATGCGCTGCCGGTTGCGTTCGGCGTCCTTGCGAAGTGGGCGGTCGGTGGTGCTCACCCCGACGAGCGTACCAAAACCGGAGGTGATTCCTCCAGTTTCGTGCTACATTGGTCGACAGAGATGGAGACACCACCTCCACTTGCCTCGCAGACCTCCTCTCCCCTTCCTCTCCCACATGACTCCTCCTCACGCAGATCCCCACCACGAGCGCCGCTGGCTGATCCTGGCGCTCCTCGGGCTCGCCCAGCTGATGGTCGTCCTCGACGCGACGATCGTGAACATCGCGCTGCCCAGCGCCCAGCACGACCTCGGCTTCTCCGACGCGAACCGCCAGTGGATCGTCACCGCCTACGCGCTGGCCTTCGGCTCGCTGCTGCTGCTCGGTGGTCGCATCGGCGACCTCTTCGGCCGCAAGTGGGTCTTCATGGCCGGCCTGATCGGCTTCGCGGTCGCGTCCGCCGCCGGCGGCGCCGCCCAGTCCTTCGGCATGCTCGTCGGCGCCCGCGCCGCCCAGGGCGTCTTCGGCGCGCTGCTCGCGCCCGCCGCGCTCTCGCTGCTGACCACGACCTTCACCGTCCCGGAGGAGCGCAACAAGGCCTTCGGCGTCTTCGGCGCGATCGCGGGCTCCGGCGCCGCCGCGGGCCTGCTGCTCGGCGGCGTGCTCACCGAGTACCTGTCCTGGCGCTGGTGCCTGTACGTGAACCTCGCGTTCGCGGGCGTCGCGGCCACGGGCGCCTTCACGCTGCTGACCAACCAGGCCCACCCCGACAAGCCGCGCCTGGACATCCCGGGCACGGTCACCGCGTCGGCCGGGCTGTTCGCGTTGGCGTACGGGTTCTCGCACGCGGCGCAGACGTCGTGGAGCAACGCCACCACGATCGGCTTCCTCGTCGCGGGCGTGGTCCTGCTGGCCGCCTTCGTGACGATCCAGCAGCGCGTCGCCAACCCGCTGCTGCCCCTGCGCGTCGTGCTCGACCGCGACCGCGGCGGGTCCTACCTGGCGATGGCCCTGTCGGCGATCGCGATGTTCGGCGTCTTCCTGTTCCTGACCTACTACTTGCAGCAGAGCCTGGGCTTCTCGCCGATCCAGTCCGGCCTGGCCTTCCTGCCGATGACGTTCGCCATCATGATCTCGGCGACGACCTCGCAGACCATGCTGCTGCCGCGCTTCGGCGCGCGACCGCTGATCGGGATCGGCCTCGGCATGGGCGCGCTGGGCATGGTCTGCCTGACCGGCATCGGCACCGACTCCAGCTACTGGACGCACGTGCTGCCGGGCCTGCTGATCATGGGCCTGGGCCTCGGCAACGTGTTCGCCCCGGCGATGAGCAGCGCGACGCTCGGCGTCGAGCCCGGGGACGCCGGCGTCGCCTCGGCGATGGTCAACACCATGCAGCAGATCGGCGGATCGATCGGCACCGCCCTGCTGAGCACGCTGGCCGCCAGCGCGACCACCGCCGCGCTCAGCACGGCCGGGCGCCCGACGGCCGACGTCGTCGCCCAGGCCGCCGTGCACGGCTACACGACCGCGTTCTACTGGTCGGCCGCGATCTTCGCCGTGGCCGCCGTGGTCTGCACCGCGCTGCTGCGCCCGGGCGTCCAGGAGCCTTCCGTCGTCGGCGAGCCGGTGCTCGTCCACTAGACGGCGGCAGAACGGATCGGGAGAGGATCCGAAGGATGGCGCGGTGGCCGTCGCGAGACGGCCGCCGCGCCGGTTCCTCTCCGGCCCGTGTGAGCGAGTAGCGTCCGGCCGGTGGGACCGCTCCTGCCGGACACCGGACCGCCTGGTCCCCGCCACGCCCGCCGCGCGCGCGGGATCGCCATCGAGCTGACCGCGTTCGCCGTCGTCACGCTCACGCTGCCGCTGCTGCTCGGCGTCGCCGTGGTCGTCGACGCCGTCCTCGGCGTCCTCAAGCGCAAGCCGTGGGTCGGCGTGCGCCTGGTCGCGATGCTGTGGTGGTTCCTCTTCGGCGAGCTGCGCGGCGTCGCCGGGCTGGGCCTGATCTGGCTGGCGTCGCTGGGGCGCGACACGCGCACGCGGCGCTTCCGCGTCTACCGCCTGCGCCAGCTGTGGGCCGCCGGGCACCTCGGCGGCGTGCGGCGGCTGTTCGACCTGCGCTTCGACGTGGAGGGGCTGGCGGACGTCGCGCCCGGGCCGGTGCTGATCTTCACCCGCCACGCGAGCATCATCGACAACACGCTGCCGGACACGATCGTCGGCCGGACGCACGGGCTCGGGCTGCGCTTCGTCATCAAGCGCGAGCTCCAGATGCTGCCGACGATCGACATCGGCGGGCGCTGGGTGCCGACGAACTTCGTGCGCCGCGGGTCGGGCGACACGCTGCGCGAGCTCGAGGACCTGCGCAAGCTGGCGATCGACCTCGACCCCCACGAGGGGATCCTCATCTACCCCGAGGGCACCCGCTGCACGCCGGCCAAGCTCGCCGCCGCCAAGCAGACGATCGCCGAGCGCCAGCCCGCCATCGCGCCGCTGGCCAGCAGGTTGCAGCACTTGCTCCCGCCGCGGCTGGGCGGGCCGCTGGCGCTGCTGGAGAGCGCGCGCGGGACCGACGTGGTGTTCTGCGGCCACGTCGGCCTCGACGGCTTCGAGCTGATCTCCGACATCTGGCGCGGCGGGCTGGTCGGCGGGACGGTCTTCGTGCGGTTCTGGCGCTACCCGGCGAGCGAGGTGCCCGCGGCGCGCGAGGAGCAGATCCGCTGGTTGTATGACCGCTGGCAGGTGGTCGACGACTGGGTCGGCGACCACCTGCGCGAGGCGGCGTCCTCGTCGACCTAGTGTCCTAGTGCTGCAGGAGCGCGCGGGCGGCGCGCGCGGTGGCGTCGGCCAGGCCGCGACAGAGGTACACGGCGACCGGGATGAGGATCAGGCCGGCGGCGACGCGCCCTGCGGAGGAGGCGGCGCTGTGGCTGTTGAGCGCGTCGAGCGTCGCGTTGTGCTGGTGGTCGTCATCGGGCAGCGACCAGTACCAGAGCGGCGAGGTCAGCAGGCCGAGCGGGGTTCTCCACTGCGTCGTCGCGACGACGAAGCCGAAGGTGACCAGCGGCAGCAGGATCAGGCCCCAGACCATGTCGAGCCACGCGCCGACGTCGGTGAAGGCCGCCTTGGTCCGGGCCCAGACGCCGCCGCGCCAAGGACGGGCGGTACGGCTGACCGGCGCGTTGAGGACCCAGCCGGCGCGGTGGCGCTCGGCGTCGCCCATGAGGCGGGCGACGTAGAGCGTGGCGAGCGCGACGGGGATGCCGAGCAGCGTGATCGCCAGGCCGGCGGCGAGCGAGATGCCGGTGACCAGGACGGAGAACGTGATCACCCCGGCGGGGAGTCCGGCGAGGAGGTAGAAGGCGTCGCCGGCGACCGTCCTGGCGCTGGGGATGCGCGTGGTCTCGGCGGAGGAGGAGAGGGCGGGGAGCGGGGAGGTGGCCATGGGGATCATGGTCGCCGCGCGGCGAGGCCCGCGCCAGCCGGCGGGCCCGCGAACGGCGCCTGCGGAAAACCCGAGGGCGGCGGGGTACGGTTGCGAGGTGGACACCGCCATCGCCGTGAGGGATGACCAGGCGCGGGAGCGCTACGAGATCACCGCCGACGGCGAGGTCGCCGGCTTCACGCAATACCGCCTACGGCCCGGCCTGATCGCCTTCGTGCACACCGAGATCGACCCGCGCTTCGAGGGTCAGGGTCTCGCGAGCCGGCTGATCGGCTTCGCCCTCGACGATGCCCGCGCGCGCGAGCTCGCCGTCCTGCCGTTCTGCCCGTTCGTCAACGGCTACGTCGAACGCCACCCGGAGTACCGCGACCTGGTGCCGGAGGCGTTCCGCCAGAAGTTCGGGTTGTAGGCGATGCGCGGCGGCTGGATCGGATCTTCGCCCCCGCGCCGGCCTTCCGGTGGTACTCGGCGCCGGGTCCGGCGGCGGACGTCCCGGCACGCGCGCTGGCGTGACGCGTCGTCGAAGGGCGCCATCGTCTGCGCCCGCCGTCAGGTCATCGTGATGAGCCTGGGCACGCCGGGCTAGCGGCCGACGGCCGAGCCGGTCCCGTCGCCGAAGCGCTCGCGCAGCTCGCGCTTGAGCAGCTTGCCCGACGGGTTCTTGGGCAGCTCGTCGACGAAGTGCACCGCCTTGGGCAGCTTGAAGGGCGCCAGGTGGTCGCGCGCGTGGGCCAGCAGCTCGTCCTCGGTCGCCGGCTCGCGGGTGACGACGACGGCGGTGATCGCCTCGATCCAGCGCGGGTGCGGCGTGCCGATCACCGCGACCTCCGCGACGGCCGGGTGCGTGTAGAGCGCCTCCTCGACCTCGCGGCTGGCGACCAGGACGCCGCCGGTGTTGATGACGTCCTTGACGCGGTCGACGACGAAGATGTAGCCCTCCTCGTCGATCCGGACGAGGTCGCCGGAGTGAAACCAGCCGCCCGCGAAGGCCTCCTCGGTCTCCTCCGGCTTGTCCCAGTAGCCCGTGCACAGCTGCGGCGAGCGGTACAGCACCTCGCCCTGGCCGGCGCCGGCGATCTCGTTGTTGTCGTCGTCGATGACCTTGATCTCGACGAACAGCACCGGGCGCCCGGCGGAGTCGGGCCGCGCGTCGTGCTCCTCGGGGCGCAGGACGGTCGCCAGCGGCGCGATCTCCGACTGGCCGAAGGCGTTGTAGAACCCGACGCCGCCCAGCGCGTCGCGCAGGCGCTGGAGCACCGGCACGGGCATGATCGACGCGCCGTAGTAGGCCTTCTGGAGCGCGCTCAGGTCGCGGATGGTGAAGTCGGGGTGCTCGCTGATGGCGATCCAGACGGTCGGGGGCGCGAAGAGGCTGGTGATGCCGTCGCGCTCGACGCGCTCCAGGATGTCCCGGGGATCGGGCTTCTCGACGACGTGGTTGGTCGCGCCGAGCATCAGGTAGGGCATCAGGAACGCGTGCATCTGCGCCGAGTGGTAGAGCGGCAGCGGGTGCAGCGGGACGTCGGCGGCGTCCATGTCCAGCGCGACGACGCAGGAGACGTACTCGTGGACGAAGGCGCGGTGGGTCATCATCGCGCCCTTCGGCGCAGCGGTGGTTCCCGAGGTGTACAACAACTGGACCAGGTCGCCGTCCTTGACGTCGACGGTGGAGAGGTCCGGCACCTCGCCGGTCAGCGCCCACGCGAGGACGTCGATCCTGTCGTCGATCCCGTCGCGGATCGTGCCGATGCGGCGCACGTCGCCGAGGTCGTCCATGATCGCCTCGGCGGCGCCCATCAGCGCGGGGTCGGCGAAGAGGGCGGTCGAGCCGGACTGGGTGATGATGTAGGACAGCTCACCGCCGACCAGGTTGTAGTTGACGGGGACGTGGACGAGGCCCGCCCGCGCGCAGCCGAGGTAGAGCAGCAGGTAGGCGTCGGAGTTGGTCCCCAGCGCGGCGACGCGCTCGCCCTTGGCCAGGCCCAGCTCCAGCAGCCGGCCGGCGACGCGGCTCGCGGCGTCGTCGAGCTCCTCGTAGGTCCAGCGCCGCTCGCCGAAGTGCAGCGCGGTGCGGGTCGGCCAGCGCCGCGCGCTGCGACGGATCAGGTCGGCGACGGTGCTGGGCATCTCCGTGGACATGGAGGGAACCTATCCGGCGGTCGACCCGCGGACGATCAGCTGGGAGGGCAGGACCAGGTTCTTCGGACGGCGGCCCTGGAGGCGGGCGTGCAGGAGCGCGAAGGCGGCGGCGCCGAGGGCCTCGGGGTCGAAGCGCACGGTCGTCAGCGGCGGCGTGGTCAGGCGGGCGAGGTCGAGGTCGTCGAAGCCGACGACGGCGACGTCATGGGGGACCCGGAGGCCGAGGGCGTTGGCGGCGGCCACGAGGCCGGCGGCGAGGAGGTCGTCGTCGGCCAGGAAGGCGGACGGGCGGTCGGGGTGCTGGAGGAGCTCGGTGGCCTTGGCGATCGAGCTGGTGGCGTCGAAGCCGGCCTCGCCGGTGACCTGGCGCTCCGGGTCCTGGCCGTGGGCGCGGAGGTGCGCGGCCCAGCGGGCGTGGCGGCGCTCGAAGGTCTGGCCGCCGGCCGCGGCGCGCAGGTAGCCGATGCCGTCGCGGTGGCCGAGCGCGTGCAGGTGGGCCATCGCGGCGTCGGTGCCGCCCTCGGAGTCCAGGCGGACGAAGGGCATCCGCGGCTGCTCGTACTCGACGATGACGATCGGCCGGCCGCCCGGCTGGCGCAGCGACTTCGGCGGCTTGGCGGCGAAGAACAGGAACCCGTCGATCGTGCCCTCCGACAGCGCCTCGACCGAGCTGTCGCGCCCCTGCTCGCCGTAGTTGTCGTCGATGAGGACCACGACGTGGCCCGCCTCGCGTGCCGCCTGCTGGGCGCCGCGCAGCGTCCGGCCGAAGAAGGGGTGCGTGACGTCGCGCACGACCAGGCCGACCGCGGAGGCCGTCCCGGACCGCAGCGCCCGCGCGGCGGCGTTGGGGCGGTAGCCCAGCTCGCGCGCGGCGGCGCGGACCGCCGCGGCCGTCGCCTCGCTGACGCGGCCCGGGGCCTTGCCGGAGAGGACCAGCGAGACCGTGGTCTGCGAGACCCCCGCGCGCTTGGCGACGTCGACGCTCGTCATCTTGCGCGACCGCGCCGACGGCGCGCCGGTGACCTGCCGGGACTTGGAGGAGTTCGCGGGGATCGCCGGATCCTACTTGCCAGCTCGGCGTCATACGTAGTACCGTTGTACGTATGACCCCTCCCCACCTCCATCGTTCATCCGGCATGCTGGCGCGCAGTGCGCTCCTGGCGCTCGTGCTCGCGGGCTGCGCCGGGACCGCCGCGTCGCAGGACCGCGC
>JAOPZD010000159.1 GCA_025964295.1 Conexibacter sp. | reverse complement strand
GGCCGCCAAGGCCGCCAACGGGAACGGCAACGGCGCGGCCGCGGCCGCCGCGCCGCCCAAGCCCTCCAAGAACGCCGTCCGCGAGACCGCCAAGCTCGAGCGCGCCGTCGAGGCCGCCGAGGCCGCGCTGACCGCCCTCGAGGAGGAGCTCGCCGCGCCCGAGGCCTGGGCGTCGCAGTACGAGTCGGCCAAGAACACGGCCCGCCACACCGCGGCCAAGCGCGCGGTCGACGACGCCTACGCCGCGCTCGAGGAGCACCTCGAGAAGACCGAGGCGTAGGCTGTCGCGCCATGGCCGGCGACTTCGATCTGGTGGCGTCGGCGCTGCGCGCGGACGCCGCCGACGTCGACGCGTTCTTCGACGTCCTGGCGGGCAAGCTGGAGCAGGTGCTGCCCGGACAGGTCGAGATCGAGCGCGGCGGCCTGCTCGGCCGCGGGGCGCCCAAGGCGGTCGCGGTGACGCTCGGCGACCAGGTCTACGAGGCGCGGCGCGAGCGGCGCGGCGTCGCCTGCCGGCGACGCACGATCGTCCGCGGCATCGCGCTCAAGAGCGAGGAGCTCGACCTCGGGGCCTGGATCGACGGCCTCTCGGCGGGCCTCGTCGACGAGGCGGCCCGCAGCGAGCGCGCCCGCGTCGCGCTCGAGGGGCTGCTCCAGGGGTGAGCGGCGAGGCCGGGATCCCGCCCGCGGCCCGCGAGCGCCTCGCGCGCCTGCGGGCGACGGGCGGCCCGGCCTTCAGCTCCGCGCTGGGCTCCGGCGAGACGCTGGCGATCCGCCAGGCGGGCTTCCGGCCGATCACGCAGGTCGTCGGCATCTCCTATTACAAGGTCGGCTGGCAGCAGATGCCGTGGGGGACCAACCGCGGCTACGGCGGCTGGGGGAGCGGCACGGGCGAGGGCGAGACGTTCGAGCTCGACAGCCAGACCGAGGCGTGGAACGAGGCGCGCCGCCTGGCCATCGGCCGCCTGCGCGAGGAGGCCGCGGTCGCGGGCGCCGACGCGGTCCTCGGCGTCCACATCCGGCGCAGCACGCGCGACTGGTCGAGCGACCTGGTGGAGTTCGTCGCGGTCGGCACCGCGGTGCGCTCCGAGCGCTACGACCTCGGCGCCGAGGGGCCGCTGCTGTGCAACCTCTCCGGCCAGGACGTCGCCAAGCTCGTCACGCACGGCTTCTGGCCGGTGGGGATCGTCGGCGGCTCGACGGTCGCCTACGTCGCCACGGGCAGCCGCCAGCAGTTCCGCGCCGGCGGGCTGCTGTCGCGGATGCAGAATCAGGAGCTGCCGGACTTCACGCAGGGCCTCTACGACGCGCGGGCGCTGGCGATGGAGCGCGTCACCCGCGACGCCCACGCGCTGCACGCGCACGGCGTGGTCGGCGTCCTGATCGACCGCTCCCAGCGCGAGCGCGACCGCGAGATCAACAACACCACCTATACCGACCTCATCATCACGATGCACGTGCTCGGCACGGCGATCGTGGAGGTCGAGGGCGGCCCGGAGCCGCCACCCAAGTTCATCGCCTTGCCCCTGACCTGAGGAGCGCCACGACCCATGGCCGACGACGACCAGCACCAGGAGGAGTACGACCCCACCAGCACGGCGGGGATCCCCGAGCACGGGCGCCAGCGCCTCGCGCGCATGCGCGACAAGTCGCTGTTCACCAGCGACCTGTCGGTCAACGAGTTCCTGCTCGTGCGCGCCGCCGGCTTCGAGCCGCTCGGCCTCGTCGTCGGCTCGTCGATCTACCACATCGGGTTCCAGGCGGGCGCGTGGAACCGCAACCAGGAGATGGACGTCCTGACCCAGGCGATGTACCACGCCCGCGAGCTGGCGATGACGCGCATGGAGGAGGAGGCCGACCAGCTCGGCGCCGACGGGATCGTCGCGGTGCGGCTCGACGTCAGCCGCCGGGAGTGGGGCAACGACCTCGCCGAGTTCGTGGCGATCGGCACCGCGGTCCGCCACCGCGAGGGCCAGCTGCACCGCGCGCCCAACGGCCGCCCGTTCACCAGCGACCTCAGCGGCCAGGACTTCTACACCCTGCTGTCGGCGGGCTACCGGCCCGTGGGCATGGTGATGGGGACGTGCGTCTACCACGTCGCCCACCAGGGGCTCGGCGGGTGGGTCAAGCGCGTGGGGCGCAACACCGAGATGCCGAACTTCACCCAGGCGCTCTACGACGCGCGCGAGCTGGCGATGGAGCGGATGCAGGCCGAGGCCGAGGCGGCGGAGGCCGAGGGGATCGTCGGCGTGCAGCTCGTCGAGGGCAACCACGGGTGGAGCTCGCACGTCCTGGAGTACTTCGCGGTCGGCACGGCGGTCGTGCCGACGTCCGACACGCATGAGATCCCGGCGCCGTCGCTGGTGCTCAACCTCAACGACGAGCGCCAGAGCGGGTTCCGCGGGTTCTAGCCGTTCACGGGTCCTTCACGTCTCCATCACCGAGCGGTCACAGGCCGCGCCCGGACCAAGGGCACCATGATGGTCGTGACGATCGAGCTCGGCACCCGCCTCGGCCTCAACGTCCATCGCGACCAGTGGCCCACCGCCCCGTTGCTGCGCTCCTATGAGTCAGCCGGGTTCGCGTGGGTGCAGGTCCACACCCCGCCGCGCCCCATGCTGGCCGACCGCGAACGGGGGCTCAGCCACGCACGTGCGCTGCGCGCCACGCTCGCACCTCACGGCCTGCGGCTCCTCCTCCACGGCCCCGACGACCTCAGCGCCGGGACCATCGAGCACGACCGGGCCTTCGACGGGTTGATGGACTACGCGGCGGAGGCGGGCGCGGAGCTGGTCGTCTACCACGGCATGAACTTCGCGGTGGCCGAGGGCGTCGCAGCGCAGCAGCGGCTGCGCGAGCGACTGGCCTCCGAGGAGCGCTCGCTGCAGCGCCTCGCGGCGCGCGCCGAGGCGCTGGGCCTGACCGTCGCCGTCGAGAACCTCGCGCCGCTGTACCCCTCGCCGCCCGCGCCGCCGCGCGTCTGCCACGACCCGCTGGCCGTCCGCGACCTCGTCCGCCGTCTCGGCTCGGGAGCCGTCGGCATGCTGCTGGACGTCGGCCACGCGCACCTGACGGCGAGCCTGCGCGGGGAGAGCCCCGAGCGGGCGGTCCGCGCCGTGCTGGACGACGTCGTCCTCTTCCACGTCCACGACAACCTCGGCGCCCGGCGCCACGACCTCGGCGCTCCCGGGGTCGACCCGCTCAAGCTCGATCTCCACCTGCCGCCCGGCGCGGGCTGCCTGCCCTGGGACCGCCTCGGCCCGCTCCTGGCCGACCACCCGGCGCCGCTGATGCTCGAGGTCGAGCGCTCCCACGGCGCCGCGCCGCAGGCGCTGGCGGTCGGCACC
>JAOPZD010000151.1 GCA_025964295.1 Conexibacter sp. | reverse complement strand
CCGCTGCCGTGGGCGCCGCCGTCGCAGGCGGGGCCGGGCGCCGGCTTCACCACCGGCACGCCGTGGCTTCCCATGACCGCCGACGCCGAGCGGCGCAACGCCGCCGGCCAGGCCGAGGACCCGCGCTCGGTGCTGACGCTGTACCGCCGGCTGCTGGCGCTGCGGCGGGCCGACGACGACCTCCAGGGCGGCGAGATCGCGTTCGCCGAGCCCCACGATCCCGACGTCCTGGCCTACCGCCGGGGCGCTGGCCACGGCGTGGCGCTGAACTTCAGCGCCGAGGCGCGCGACGTCCGCTGGCCGGCGGGCGCGCGAACGCTGCTGAGCACCCACCTGGACCGCGACGAAGGAGCCGCGCCGCCGTCGCGGCTGCGCGGCGGGGAGGGCGTCGTCGTCACGCTCAGTTGAGGCGCCGGTCGCCCGCACGGCGCACGAGCAGCCACAGGTACCCGTAGCCGCCGAGCTCGACCTCCAGCCGGCCGCCCTCCCCCATCGCGAACGAGCGTCCCTCCAGGACGTCGTCGACGCCGCGCGCGTCAGCGCCGAGCTCGAGCGTCGCCGTCGCGGCCTCGCCGCCGAGGTTGTGGACGGCGACGACCGTGCTGCCCTGCCAGTCGCAGCGGTGACAGAGCACCGAGGGCGCTTCGCACTCGATCAGCGTGACGCTGCCCCACCCGAACTCCGGCCGCTCCCGGCGCGACAGGATCAAGTGCTGCATGAAGTGCAGCAGCGACCCGGGGTCCCGGCGCTGGTCGTGGACGTTGACGCGCTCGGGTGAGAAGTCCCCTTCGGTGAGCGGACGGACGGGCTCGGAGGCCTTCGTGAAGCCGCCATGCGGATCGGCCGACCACTGCATCGGCGAGCGGACGGCGTAGCGGTCCTCGATGGCGAGGTTCTCGCCCATGCCGATCTCGTCGCCGTAGAAGACGATCGGCGTCCCCGGCAGCGCGAACAGCAGGCTCCACGCCAGGCGCAGCCGCGCGCCGTCGCCGCCCAGCATCGGCGCCGCGCGGCGCCGGAGGCCATGTCCGTAGAGCTGCATGTCCTCGTCAGGGCCGAACGCGTCGAAGATCTCCTGGCGCTGGCCCACGGTCAGCTTGTCGAGCGTCAGCTCGTCGTGATTGCGCAGGAACGTCGCCCAGCTGGAGTCCGCGGCGAGCATCGGCAGCGTGCGGATCAGCGTCTCCAGCGGCTCGGCCCGCCCGCGCGCGAGCGCGAGCCAGAGGTGCTGGTTGAGCAGGAAGCCGAGCTCCATGTGCAACATGTCGCCGTGGTCGCCGAAGTACTGCGACAGCTGCTGCGGATCGACGTTGGCCTCCCCCAGCAGCATCGCGTCGCCGCGCCGGCGGGTCACGAACTGGCGCAGGTCGCGCAGCCATTCCCGCGTGTCGCCGCGTCCGCCGTCGGGCAGTCCGGAGGTCTCGAGCAAGGCCGGGACCGCGTCCATGCGAAAGCCCGCCACGCCCAGCGCCAGCCAGTAGCCCATGATCCGCGCGATCTCCTCGCGGACCGCGTCGTTGTCGATGTTCAGGTCGGGCTGGAAGCGGTAGAAGCGGTGCAGGTAGTACTGGCCGCTGCCCTCGTCGAGCTCCCAGTTGCTGTTCTCCCGCCCCGGGAAGGACAGGCCGGCGGGCTCGTCGGACGGCTCGTCGCGCCAGACGTACCAGTCGCGGCGCGGCGCGTCGCGGTCGCCGCGCGCCTCATGGAACCACGGGTGCTCGTCGGAGGTGTGGTTGACGACGAAGTCGACGACCACCCGCAGCCCGCGGTTGGTCGCCGTGCGCACCAGCTCGACGAAGTCGCCGAGGGTCCCCAGGCGCGGGTCGACCCCGTAGTAGTCGGCGACGTCGTAGCCGTCGTCGCGGTTGGGGCTGGGCTGGAAGGGCATGAGCCACAGGCACGTGACGCCGAGCCCGGCGAGGTAGTCGATCTGATGGGCCACGCCGGCGAGGTCGCCGACGCCGTCTCCGTCGGTGTCCAGGAACGTCTCGGCGTCGAGGCAGTAGATGACGCCGTTCTTCCACCACTGGTCGCTGACCTGGTCCAGGCGCATGTCAGCGCGACCTCGCGGCCGCGGCCCCACCCGCCACGCCGGCGACGGCGGCGGCCCCGGCCCCCGCGCCGAGCGCGCGACGGTGCTTGGTCATCCACAGCTGGAGGCTGCGCCCGTGCGCCTGCTCGTCGTAGGGGCCGTGCGCACCGGGGTCGCCGGGCGGTGGCGCGAAGAGGTTGTCGCGCCGGTCGGGGCTCTTGGGCCGGCCGCTCTGCTGGCCCTTGACCGCGGTCGCGGCGAGGTAGCGCTCGGCCAGCCAGGGCGCGAGCTTGTTGCCCCAGATCGTGTAGACGGTCGGGATCCCGACGTAGACCTCGCGGCGGCGGTGGTGGGCGGCCCAGTGGATCGCCTCGGCGGCGACCTCGGGCTGGTAGAAGGGCGCCACCGGCATCGAGACCGTGTCGAGCTTGTCGCGCGCGTGCTCGAACTGCGGCGTGTTGACGCCCGGCAGGTGCACGGTCGTGAGGTGCACGTTGGAGCGCTCGTGGCGCAGCTCGGTGCGCAGCGACTCGAAGGCGCCCTGGATGCCGTGCTTGGCGCCGCAGTAGGGCGCCTGCAGCGGGACGCCGCGAAAGGCCAGCGCCGAGCCGACCTGCACGATCGTCCCGCGGTCGCGCGGCCGCATGCGCTTCAACGCCGCCTGCATCCCCCAGATCGAGCCGAAGTAGGTCACCTCGTTGGCCCGCCGGAACTCCTCGGCCGAGACGTCCCACAGGAACGCGAAGACCGTCGCCATCGCGTTGTTGACCCAGACGTCGATCGGCCCGAACGCCTCCTCGGCCGCCGATGCGGCCGCGTCGACGGCCTCGGCGTCGGCGACGTCGGCCGGCAGCATCAGCGCCCGGCCGCCCGCCCGCTCGACCTCGTCGCGCGTGGCTCGGAGCCCATCGTCTCCGCGAGCGATGAGGCCGATGTTCACGCCAGGGCCCGCGAAGCGCCGCACCGTCGCCCGCCCGATGCCGTTCGTCGCGCCCGTGATCACGACCGTCGTGTCGCTCATGGGGCCCACCGTTCCCCGCGAGACGCGCGAGCAGGCGGCACGGTCAGCCGCCGTACCGCCCCCGGTACGGCGTGCGCTCGGCGGGCCGCCTGCGGAAGCGGCCCGCCTGAGAGCGCTCCCACGCCCTACGGCGCCGAGGTGGCCCCGTAGATGTCGGAGTTGCCGAAGTCCGGCGCGCACTGCGTCGTGATCGACGGCCGGGCCGGCGCCGCCGCGGGGGCGTCGGCGTCCGCGTCGTCGCGCTCGGCCGGCGAGTCCTCCGTGGCGATCGGCGGCAGCTGACCGGCCTGGACGCCCTCCTCGTAGGCCTGCCGGAACCCGTCGACCGCCGGGCAGTCCGCGGCGTTGCGCGCGTCGTTGTAGACCCCCGCTCCGTAGGTCCGCGTCGCGATCGCGTAGACGTAGTCGCCGAGGAACTCGGCCACCAGGTTGTTCTGGCTGCTGCCGCGCGGGTCGCCGGGCGCCCCCGCGTCGACCGTCGACCAGCCGCCCGGCGCACCCGCGGCGCCCAGCGGCGCGCTCAGGAGGCCGCCGACCAGGACGCGCGGCGTCGCCGTCGTCGGCTGGTAGTCGGTGGTGAACGCGTTGTAGCTGAGGTACAGCCGCGTGCCGTCCGGCGCGAGCGCCGGCGCGACGTAGTACGGCCGGCCCGGAACCGGGACGCTGCCGCGCGCCTGCCAGGTCGAGCCGCTGTCGGTCGACGTGCTCAGCAGCGCGCGCTCGTCGTTGATGCCCTGGCTGCCGTCGACCCACGCCATCGCCAGCTCGTCGGTCGCGTCGGCACCGGTCGGCGCGCCGTTGGCGACGTCGACGCTCGGCCCCGGCGCGAGGTCCGCGCGGGCGCCGGCCAGGCCGTCCATCACCGGCCGCAGGATCGTCGGGTCGAGCAGGCCCGCGGTCTGGGCCGGCCCGGCGACCGCACGCGCCGGCGTGAACGTCCGGCCGCCGTCGGCCGACTGCGTCATCAGCTCGGACGGCACCTTGCTCTTCGGGTCGTCCGCCCGGAAGAAGACGTACACCTTGCCATGGGAGTCGGTGCGGACCGTGCAGCCGTCACGCCCCGGGTTGTTGCCGTTGAGCTGCGCCGAGGAGACCTGCTTGGTCGACCACGTCCCGCCGCCGTCGGTCGAGCGCGCCACGATGATCGGCTCCGGGAGCCCGTTGCCCTTCTCCTGGCCGCGGTAGGCCGCGTAGCAGACGTACACGTTGCCGAAGTTGGGGCTGCTGGCCGCGTTGTCGGCCCAGATCTGCTCCTTGTCGGAGAAGAGCGTCGAGGACTGCTTGGAGACCAGGACCGGCGGCCGCCAGGCCGACTTCGTGCCGGCCGCCGCGGCCGCGACGTCGTCGGTGCGCGAGACCGCGATCGCCTCGAAGCCCTTGACCGCGCCCGAGGTGAGGTTGGCGTAGTACAGCCGCGAGCCGTTGGCCCACGAGAAGCGGCCGTCGGCGCCGCGGATCGGCCCGAAGGCGAGCGCCGGGTCGCCGTCGGAGGTCAGGCCGTTCTCGCCGTAGAAGGGCAGCGTCCCGATCGGGCCCTCGGGCGCGACCGTGCACGGCGTCGGGGTGACGCACCCGCGCGCGCTGGCGCCGGTGTAGGTCGGCTGCGTCCAGGAGTGGCCGCTGTCGAAGGAGAAGTACACGCCCGAGACGCCGACGCCGGGCGTGAACGGGCACTGGGAGCCGGGCGGGTCCTCGCCGTCGTCCACGGCCGCGCACTGCTCCATGTCGATGTTGTCGTTGCTGCCCGCGACGAGGATGTTGGGGTGGTTGGCGTCGACGGCGAGCGCCGGCTCGTTCTGCTTGTTCTGCGAGAACGGCGTGCCGTGGGCGGGAGCGCCGACGGTGACCCGCGAGTCGGCCATCGCGGTGGCGGCGGCGAGGAGCGTCGCGACGGCCGCGATGGCGAGCAGCGCGCCGATCGCCGGCAGGCGCGTGGGGCGGTGTCCTGGGGTCATGAGGCCCTTCCTGAGATGAAGGTGAACGGGACGGCCGAGCGCGCGCGTCCGCGCGAGCGCTCAGGCCTGGTAGGCCAACGACGCCCGCGGCGGCGGAAGGTCAGGCCCTATTTCTTGGACTGGCCGGGCGGGGCGTCCTGGGTGGCGTGGCCGTTGGCGTTGGCCTTGCCGGTCGGCGCCGGGGCGGCGGCCGGCGGCGGCGCGGCGACGGCCGGGGCGGCGGCGGGCGCCTTGGGCTTCGGCGCGGCGACGGCGGTGACAGAGATGGCCGCGGCGCAGGCGGCGAG
>JAOPZD010000148.1 GCA_025964295.1 Conexibacter sp. | reverse complement strand
GCCGCCCGGCGGGACCGCCGAGCGGCGCCTGGGCGTGCTGATCGCGGCGCGGACCCCGCTGGAGGCGCTTCCCGCGATCCCCGGCCTGCCGTGGCCCGAGCGCTACGCCGCGGCGCGCGTCGGCGCGATCGCCGTCCACGCCCTCCACGCGCCGATCTCGGCCAAGGCGCAACGGGTCAAGGTCATCACGCTGGAGGCGGTCGCCGCGGCGCTCGGCGGGACCGACGGCGCCGGCCCCGCGCCCGCGATCCTCGTCGGCGACTTCAACACCCCGGCCTACGAGTCCTGCGAGGGCGACGTCCGCAGCTTCGCCCGGACCCGGACCGGCAACCTGCGCGACGGCTACGACGAGCGCCACGACGCCGCCGAGCTCGGCCTCGTCCCGGGCCTCGGCGCCGCCGGCTGGACCGACGCCTTCCGCGCCGTCCACGGCTACGGCGCCCGCGACCGCAGCTGGATGTACGCCCACGGCAAGTTCGGCTACCGCCTCGACCACGCCTTCGTCCGCGACCTCGCGGTGACCGCCTGCGGCTACGAGCACGGCTGGCGCGAGGCGGGCCTGAGCGACCACTCCGCGTTGTGGGCCGCGGTGGGCTTCCCGCTCTGACCGCACCGGCAAACGGCTCTTCGCGGTCGGGCGTCCGACCCCTACAACTCGGTGTTTGGCGACCCCCCGGGCCGGCGGTACGTCGGGGCCATCAAGCGCCACCGACCGGAGGGAGAGCAGATGAGCGAGCAAGGCGCCACCGCCCAGGCCAAGGACAAGGCCCAAGAGGTCGCCGGGCAGGCCCAGGAGAAGGCCCAGGAGGCTGCCGGGCAGGCCCGCGACCGCGTCCGCGGTCAGATCGACCAGCGATCGACGCAGGCCGGCGAGCAGGTCACCGGCCATGCCAACGACCTGCGCAGCGTGGGCGACTCCCTGCGCGAGCAGGGCAAGGACCAGCCCGCCAAGCTGGCCGACCAGGCCGCCGAGCGCCTCGAGCGCGCGGGCGGCTGGCTGACGGAGTCCGACGCGGACCGCATCCTGGGCGACGTCGAGGACTTCGCCCGCAAGAACCCGTGGGCCGTGATGGCCGGCGGGCTGGCGATCGGTTTCGCGGCCTCGCGCATGTTGAAGGCCTCCAGCAGCGATCGCTACGACAGCGCCCGCGGGGCCACGAACGTCCCGCGGCCCGCGCTCGCGCCGCCGAGCACGGGCGAGGAGCGCTTCGGGCGCCCCGCCTCGGCCACCACCCCGGCGACGACCCCGCCGCCGCTGACGACGCCGGTCGCCGGTACGGGAGGGATCTAGATGGCCACGCAGGGCGGCCCGACCGACCTGCGCGACGAGTCCATCGGCGACCTGCTCAAGCAGCTGTCGTCGGACACCTCGACGCTCGTGCGCCAGGAGATGGCGCTCGCGCGGGCCGAGCTGACCGAGCAGGGCAAGCGCGCCGGCACCGGCGCGGGGATGCTCGGCGGCGCTGGCGTCGCCGGGCTGCTGACGCTCGGCGCGCTGACCGCGACGCTCATCGGGGTGCTCGACACCGCGATGGCGTTCTGGCTCGCCGCGCTGATCGTGACCGTCGTCTGGGCCGCCGTCGCCGGCGTCCTGGCGCTGCAGGGCCGCAACAAGATCAAGGAGGCGACGCCGCCGGCGCCGCAGACCGTCGAGACCGTGAAGGAGGACGTGCGATGGGCGAAGACCCGGACCTGATCCGCAAGGACATCGAGAGCACCCGCGAGCGCATGGGCGACACCGTCGATGCGCTCGGCTACAAGACCGACGTCAAGAGCCGCGCCAAGGAGTCGGTGACGGGGAAGGTGGACAGCGTGAAGGAGAAGCTCGTCGGCGCCAAGGACAGCGCCGTGGACGCCACGCCGAGCACCGGCGACATGCAGCAGGGCGCCAAGAAGGCCGTCGGCATCGCGCAGGAGAACCCGCTCGGGCTCGCCGTCGGCGCGGTCGCGGTCGGCTTCCTGGCCGGCATGCTGATCCCGTCGACCAGCGTCGAGAACGAGAAGATCGGGCCCATGGCCGACCAGGTCAAGGACCAGCTCAAGGAGACCGGGCAGGAGGCGCTGGAGCACGGCAAGGCCGTGGTCTCCGAGACCGCCTCCAGCGCGGCCGACGCCGCCAAGCAGACCGCGCAGGAGCAGGGCCAGGAGCACGCGTCGGCCCTGCAGGGCAGCGCGCAGGAGTCCGCGCAGGACGTGCGCGAGAGCGTGCGGTCCTAGCGGCTCCGGCCGATCGTGGGTGCGGGCGTCGCCGGGCGGCGCCCGCGCTCCTCTAGTCCTGGTGCTCGCCCGGCGTCTCGCGCGCCAGGTACTCCTCGAGCAGCATCGGCACGCTGGCCGTCCGCTCGGCGACGGCGAGGAGGTCCGACATCGAGGACTCCTCCTCGGTCTGCTCCTGCAGGAACCAGTCGAGGAACTGCTCGCTGCGGTAGTCCCGCGTCTCGCGCGCGACCTCGAACAGCTCGCTGATGCTGACCGTGACCGACCGCTCCTGCTCGAGCGCGAGGCGGACCGGCTCGACGTGATCGGCGAACGTCGTCTTGGGCTGCTCGACGCCGGTCATGTTCACGGGCGAGTTGGTGTCCAAGAGGTAGTTGACCATCTTGAGCGCGTGCTCGCGCTCCTCGTCGGCCTGCTTGTAGAAGAACGCGGCCAGCTGCGGGTACGTCTCGCCGGAGTAGTACGCGGCGATCGCGGTGTACTGGTGGGCGGCGGCGAACTCGCGCGAGACCTGGGCGTTGAGGGCGTCGACGAAGCGCTCGGAGGGCATGCGGCGACCCTACCGTCCGGACCGACCGCCCAGAAGTCTTAGGGCGCCCTACGAAGCTTGGTACGCTGGGGCTCGCCGATGCCCTCGACGAGCTGCTGCCGCTCCTGCCCCCGCTGTGACGACTGCCCCGTGCTCGTCGCCGCGGCCGCGCGCGCACGCCGCGAGCGCCACGACCAGCAGGGCCTCACCGTCAGCGCCCTGGTCGACGAGGTCTTCGCCGGCGTCGGCCTCCCGGGCCGCTCGCTGCCGGACTCGGTCACGCGCACGCTCGACGCGCTGGACGCCGCCCGGCACCGCCGCGGCTCCGCGGCCGTCGCCTCCTAGGCGCGCCCGTCACCGCGCCCGCGGGACTAGTTGTCCTGCGTGCTCTTCGTCGGGTACGGACGGACGAGGAAGTCCGTGAGGAGCTCGTCGCGCGAGTCCTCCGTGCTGAGCTCGAGCTGGGCCAGCAGCTCGGCGAGCTCGTCCGTTGTCATGTCTTGCATGGATGCGTCCTTGCCGGGATGACGAGGTGGAACGGGGTTGCTCCCCTTAGTGTCGTCACTTCAGGTGATCGGCGCCATCCCCGGTTCTTGGGATTTTGCCGTCCGATGGAGGACGCTGCCCTGGTCCTCCGTCGTGGTCGGACCGCCTGGCAGGGGTCAACCTGTCCGCACGCGGACCACCGGCGGCCCCGGCGGGCCGCACCGCCCCTCCGGCTAGCGCAGGAAGGGCGGGATGTCGATCTCGTCGTCGCGGATCTCGAGCGACTCGCGCTCGACCCGCGGCGAGCGGTCCCGGCGGCGCGCGCTGTCGCGCGTCTCCTCACGGGCCTGGCGCGGACGCGCCCGGCCGTGGTCGAACCCGGTCGCGATGACCGTGACGCGGACCTCGTCGCCCAGCGACTCGTCGATGACCGAGCCGAAGATGATGTTGGCGTTCGCGTCGGCGGCGCCCTGGACGATCTCGGCCGCCTCGTTGATCTCGAACAGCCCGATGTCGGGGCCGCCCGTGATGTTGAGCAGGATGCCCGTCGCGCCCTCGACCGACTGCTCCAGCAGCGGCGACGAGATGGCGGTCTTGGCGGCGTCCGCCGCGCGGGTCTCCCCGCCGGACTGGCCGATGCCCATGAGCGCCGAGCCGGCGTCCTGCATGATCGTGCGGACGTCGGCGAAGTCGAGGTTGATCAGACCGGGGATCGTGATCAGGTCCGTGATGCCCTGGACGCCCTGGCGCAGGACGTTGTCGGCCTCGCGGAACGCCTCGAGGATCGTCGTGCGCCGCTCGACGAGCGCCAGCAGCTTCTCGTTCGGGATGACGATCAGCGTGTCGACCACGTCGCGGAGGCGCTGGACGCCCTCCTCGGCCTGGCGCATGCGCTGCGTGCCCTCGAACTCGAACGGCTTGGTGACGACGCCGACGGTCAGCGCGCCGATCTCGTTCTTGGCGATCTCGGCGATGACGGGGGCCGCACCGGTGCCGGTGCCGCCGCCCTCGCCGGCGGTGACGAAGACCATGTCGGCGCCCTTCAGCGCCTCCTTGATGTCGTCCCGCGACTCGGCCGCGGCGCCGAAGCCCACGTCCGGGTTCGCGCCCGCCCCGAGCCCCTTGGTGAGCTCGTGGCCGATGTTGAGCTTGATGTCGGCGTCGCACATGGCGAGCGCCTGCGCGTCGGTGTTCGCGGCCACGAACTCGACGCCGCGCAGGCCGGCGTCGACCATGCGATTGACCGCATTGGTCCCACCGCCGCCGACGCCGACGACCTTGATGACCGCGAGGTAGCTGCCGCTTTCCATGTGCTTGAAGTTCCTGTCCGACCCTCTAGGTAGCGTCGAGAGTTCCTGGCGCTTGTGCGCCACTCCCGGCCAATGCACCGTACGCATCGGCAATCTTGGGTGTCAACGCCAAGTCTAGAGCGCAATCCTGCTTGCAGTTTGCGGAAGTCTGTAGTTGTCCTTGAGGCTTACGGCGTTCCGAAGCGTCAAGCTGAGGTTGAGGTTGCTAGGGCGTGGTGCCGGCCGTGGGAGCGGCCGGCGTGGTCGTCTGGCCCGGATCCGCCACGTCGGCAGCTTCCGGATCGCGCTGCAAGGCCGGGTCCTCCAGGCCCCCGGCGGCGGGCCGCTCGGGGTAGCGGAGGTCGAGGTAGGTCGCGCCGCGGGACTCGCTGTCGGCCAGCACGGCGGCGGCCGCGGCCCACTTGGCGGCGAGCCGGTCGGCGCCGCCGAACCGCAGGTCCGGTCCGCTGGACAGCACGAGCGTGAGCCCGCCCTGCCTGGTCGACGACGCGCGCAGGACGCGGTCGCGCAGCGCGGGCGG
>JAOPZD010000137.1 GCA_025964295.1 Conexibacter sp. | reverse complement strand
ACATCCTGGTCAACAACGCCGGCGTGATGGCCCTGCCCACCCGGACGCTGGCGCCCGACGGCAACGAGCTGCAGTTCGCGGTCAACCACCTCGGCCACTTCCGTCTCGCGGTCGGCCTCCACGACGCGCTCGCGGCATCCGACGGCGTCGCCCGGATCGTCTCGCTCAGCTCGGTCGGGCACCTGCGCTCGCCCGTCCTCTTCGACGACCTCGACTTCCGCGAGCACGCCTACGACCCGCAGATCGCCTACGGCCAGTCCAAGACCGCCAACGTGCTCTTCGCCGTCGAGGCCGCGCGCCGCTGGGCCGACGACGGCATCACCGCCAACGCCGTCCACCCCGGCGCGATCGCCGACACGAACCTGTCGCGCCACATCGACCCCGACGCCCTCGCCGCGCTGATCGCCTCCGGGACCTACACCTTCAAGTCGACCGAGCAGGGCGCGGCGACGTCCGTGCTCGTCGCGGCCTCACCGCGGCTCGACGGCGTCGGCGGCCGCTACTTCGAGGACTGCGCCGAGGCGCCGGTCGTCGACGGCTACGACCCCGCCGACCCGCCCGGCGCCGGCGTCGCCGCCTACGCGCTGGATCCGGAGAACGCCCGGCGGCTGTGGGAGATCTCCCAGCAGTAGCACCCGCCGGCCCGGCGTCCGGCGAAGCTGAGAATCGCCGAAGTCCGGCGCCGCGCCTATGTCGCCTTTACCCGCGTGTCGCATCGTGTGGCGATGACCTTGCGCCTCCCGGCCGCGCTGATCTGCGCCGCCACCACGTCCGTCCTCGCCCTCGGCCTGACCGCCTGCGGTGGAGGTGGTGGCGCGGCCTCGAAGTCGGCGACCGACGCGGCGTCGGGGCTGACCGTCACCGTCGCCGCCGACCAGGTCAGCCTCAAGCGCTCGGCCAAGAGCACGTCGGGCACGGGCGGCACCTCGGGCACGGTGTCGTGCACCGACGACTACGCCAAGCTCGTCAAGGCCACCGGCGTCCCGGCGCCGTCGCAGCCGTGGTACGCCACGACGCTCATCACCTGGCCGGCGGCCAACAAGGAGTCCAAGGCCACGTTGTCGCACAAGCTCGGCGGCACCCCGCAGCTGTGCGTCGTCCAGACCGCCGACTCCAGCGCCTCGGCGATCGTCTACTTCGACGCCAAGGTGAAGTCCGGCGTGGCCAAGCTGCAGACCCAGAGCGCCCAGGCCCAGCAGGCCGGGCAGGCCACCGCCGCGCTGCAGTCCGCCGCGCAGGCCGCGGTCGGCACGGTCAGCAAGAGCGCCTTCCCGGCGGCCGCGACCCTCGTGCAGGCGCTCACCGCGCAGGGCCTTTACGCCAAGACGGCCGCCGCCACCGCCGACGTCACCGAGACCGGGACGCTCTACGTCGTGACCGGGCAGACCACGACGAAGCAGCTCGTCCTGGCGGTCAAGGACACCAAGGGCGTCGTGCACACCGCGACGCAGGGCGTGAAGGGCTCGCCGAAGCTCGCGACGGTCAAGGGCTGAGCGCGGGCACGGGCGTGCCGCAGCGCCGCTGCGGCGCGGCGTCCGCCGCGTTGGCCACCATGTCGCGGTGCCCGTCGAGCGCTTCCACGACTTCTTCGTCGCCTCCGCGGGCGTCGCCGGCGCGCTGATCGGCCTGCTCTTCGTGGCGATCTCCGTCGCGCCGGACCGCCTGCTGGCGGCCGGCGTCGCACAGTCGCACCGCGTGCGCGCCGCCTCGGCGCTGACCGCGTTCACCAACGCGCTGTCGATGTCGCTCTTCGCGCTGATCCCCGACTTCTCGCTCGGCTGGACCGCGACGTCGATCGCGATCGTCGGCCTGACGTTCATCGCCGCGTCGCTCGTGGCGCTGCTGCGTGTGCGCGGCCGCGAGCCCGGCGCGCTGGGCGACGCGACCTTCCTGATCGGCCTCGTGGTGGTCTTCGCGCTGCAGCTGGACTTTGGCCAGCGGCTCGTGGACGACGAGCGCAACAGCGACGCGATCACCGGGCTCTGCGTCCTGGTGATCGTGTGCTTCATCATCGGGATCTCGCGCGCGTGGGAGCTCATCGGCGGCCCGTCGTTCGGGCTGCGGCGCGAGCTCGTGGCGGCGTTCCGCGGCCGTCGCGACGACTGATCGATCGCGTTCTTGCACCAACTCGCGCCCGAGCCCGTGCAAAAGCGCACGTCCCGGGCGCCCTTCCGGGCTCGGGCGTAGCGTCGCCGTGGCGGGGGACCTCCCATGCCCGCACCGCCTTCCGACCATCCCGCCCCGCCCGACCGCGACCCCGAGGCCGCCGGCCGGCTGGAGGTCAGCGTCGCGCTCCAGGCCGACGCCGGCGCCGAGGAGCTCGACGACGCCACCTGCGCGCTGCGCGACGAGCTGCTCGACCTCGACGTCGACGCCGTGGACCGCACGCGCTCCGCCGAGCCGCCGCCGGCCGGCGCCCGCGCCGCCGAGGCGACGATGCTCGCCGGGCTGGCCGTCCAGGTCGGCCAGGCGACGCTCGCCGCGGTCATCGGCACGATCCGCCAGTGGGTCGGCCGCGGCGCCGGCCGCTCGGTCAAGCTGACGGTCGCCGGCGACACGCTGGAGGTCACCAACGTCTCGACCGGCGACCAGCACGAGCTGATCGCCGCGTTCCTGGCCCGCCACCCGGAGGGGTCCTCGTCGTGATCCCGTCGTCCGGCGGACGGCATGCGCTGATCGTCGCGACGGCCCGCTACGCCGATCCGAAGCTCCGCCAGCTGCGCGCGCCGGCCGCCGACGCCGACCGGCTGGCCGCCGTGCTGGCCGACCCGGCCAAGGGCGCCTTCGAGGTCGAGGTCCTCGTCGACGAGCAGCAGGGCACGGTCGCGCGCCGCATCGCGAGCTTCTTCCGCGACCGGCGCCCGGACGACCTGCTGTTGCTGCACTTCTCCTGCCACGGCGTCAAGGACGATCGCGGCGAGCTGTTCCTCGCCGCCGCCGACACCGAGGTCGACCTGCTCAGCGCGACCGGCATCTCGGCCGCGTGGCTCAACGACCAGATCACGCGCACGCGATCGCGGCGCACGGTCGTCCTGCTCGACTGCTGCTTCAGCGGCTCGTTCCCGTTCGGCATGCGCGCGCGGGCGGGCACGGCGGTCGACGCTCCCGAGCAGCTGCAGGGCCGCGGGCGGGCGATCATCACGGCGTCCAGCGCGATGGAGTACGCCTACGAGGGCGACGAGCTGACCGGCCGCGGCGAGCCGTCGATCTTCACCGAGGCGGTCGTCGAGGGGCTCGAGAGCGGCCGCGCCGACCTCGACCACGACCAGCTGATCTCGGTCGACGACCTCTACAACTACGTCTATGACCGCGTCACCGAGCGCGCGCCGAGCCAGACGCCGAACAAGAAGAGCGAGCTCGAGGGCCCGCTGTACCTGGCGGCCAGCAGCTACCGCCCCGAGGTGCCGCCGGCGACGCTCGACCCCGAGCTGCTGGCCCGGACCGAGGACCGCTACGCCGGGATCCGCGAGGGCGCCGTGCAGGAGCTCGCGGCGCTGGCGCGCTCGACCGACCCGGCCGTGGCCGTGGCCGCGCGGCGCGCGCTGACGCCGCTGCTGGAGGACGACAGCCGCCGCGTGGCCGCGGGCGC
>JAOPZD010000120.1 GCA_025964295.1 Conexibacter sp. | reverse complement strand
GACGCGGCGGGGGTAGGGCGCGGGCGCCCTCGCCAACCCAGGCAGCCAGGGGCGGTGTGGGGCGGCGCAAGCGCTTGCGGATCATCCGGCGCCGCTCTGCGCGGACGCCGGCGGCGTTCAGCTCGGGCGTTGGTCGTTCCGCGGGGCGTGGATCGTCGGCAATGACGACAGACGTGTGCGGCGGGCGCCGGCGCGGTCTGCCTGCCGCGGGAGGCCGGGGGTGGGCCTGTCTGACGCGGCGGGACCGCGGTGAACAGGCCCACCGCGACGCGTCTACCGCCAGCGTTGCGGCGTGGGCCTGTCTGACGCGGTGCCACCGCGCTCAACAGGCCCACCCCCATTCGCCTACCGCTCCCGTCGGGGTGGCCCGTCTGCGGACTCAGGGCGTCCGGGAACAGGCCCAGCAGCACTCCTCCACCGCAAACGGCTGAGGTGGGTCTGTTTGCGGGCTCAGGCCGTCCGGCAACAGGCCCACGCTGCCGCCCCTGGGCGCCGGGACTGAACGAACGCGCCGGTGCCGCCAACCCACAACGGTCCACACCTCGCCGTCACTGACCCGCACCACGCCTCGCGCCACGACCAGCGCGCGCGCTGAACGCCAACCACGACGGCGGCACCCCCGCGCCTCCCACGCCCGCCGGCCCGCCCCTACAGGTCCTCCGCCACCTTCGGCGCCATCCGGCTGAACACCGTCCAGCCGATGGCGACCGTGAGCACCACGACCAGCAGGGGCGCCGCCAGGCGCAAGGTCCCGCCGATCGCTGCCGCGGCGCTCAGGTGCGATGGGTCGACGATCGCGTGGCGGAACTGCTGGAGCAGCGCCGCGAAGGGGTTGATCATGAAGAGGTTGGGGACCCAGTCCTTGCCCGTCTTCTGCGCGACCGTGTCGAGCGTGTAGAAGATCGGCGTCGCGTAGAACAGCACCTGCATGACGACCGACCAGATCGGCTCGATGTCGCGATAGCGCACGAAGACCGCCGACAGGAACATCGCGATGCCCGCGAGCCAGACGGTCAGCAGCAGCACGATCACGGGCAGCTCGAACCAGGTCCAGCGCGGCGTGCCGCCCGCGATGAGCAGGAACACGAACACGGGCACGAGGTTCAACACGTAGTTGAACAGCGCCGTGAGCACCGTCGCCAGCGGGACCGCCAGGCGCGGGAACTCGATCTTGCGCACCAGCGGCTCGCGATTCATGATCGAGCGCACCGCGCCGCTGGTCGCCTCGCCGATGAAGTTGAACATCACGATGCCGGCCAGCAGCGCGACGGGGTAGTACTTCTCGCTGCCGCCGAAGTCCAGCAGCACGCTGAACACCGTGTACAGCACGCCGAAGAGCATCAGCGGCTGGACGAGCGACCACAGGTAGCCCAGCAGCGAGCCGAAGTAGCGCAGCTTGAAGTCGGTGACCGCCAGCGTCCACGTCAGGCGCAGCATGCGCCCGAAGTCGCTGCCCATCGCGGTCGGGCCCTTGATCGGCGCGCCAAGGCCCGGGGGCAGCGGCGGGCGATCGGGCGACGACGGCGGTGTGCGGGTCACCGCGCTCACGGAGCGACCTCCTCGCGCGCGTGCGCGGGCACGACGTCGACGTGGTAGGGCAGCGCGGTCATCGACGCCCGCGGCCGGCCGTCGGTGACCGCGAACCGCGCGATGCGGTCGCGCTTGTCGTGGAAGCGCAGCCCGTTGCCGTCGGGCGCGACCGACGCGCTGATCGCGTAGCGCTCCGGGCCTAGGAAGTTCTGGAACGAGACATGCACGATGTGCTCGGTGCCCGCGCCGAAGAAGCCCGACGGCCCGTCGAAGGCGTTGGTCGCCGAGAACAGCCCGTTGCCCTGCGAGTCGTCCAGGCCCACGGCGAAGACCGGATCCTGGACGTCCTCGTGGAACCGGACGCGGAAGCAGACGGCGGTCGGCGACCCGGTCGGCGCGACCTCGAGGCGGCCGCCGTTGCCGTCCTCGACCCACGCCTCGAGGATCTCAGCGTGGCCGTCGCCGGCCGCGCGCACGGTCTCACCCTCCCCCGCCACGACGGTCACGGGACCTTCCTCGCCGGCGGCCGCGGCCCGGGCCTCCTCGGAGAAGTTCAGCTGCAGGTACTTGTCGGCCACGGCGTCGACGTCGCCGACCTGCACGACCTTGCCGTTCTCCATGACCATCGCGCGGTCGCAGAAGCGCTGCACGGCGCTCATGTCGTGCGTGACGAGCAGGACCGTCGCGCCGCTGCGGCGGATGCGGCCGAACTCGTCGAAGCACTTCTGCGAGAACGCGGCGTCGCCGACGGCCAGCACCTCGTCGATGAGCAGGATGTCGGCGTCGACCTGGATCATCACGCTGAACGCCAGCCGGACGAGGATGCCCGACGAGTAGTTCTTGATCTTCAGGTGGGTGAAGTCGTGCAGCTCGGCGTAGTCGATGATGCGGTCATAGCGGCGCCGCGCCTCCTTGGGCGACAACCCCAACATGGTCGCGTTGAGCATCACGTTGTCGAACGCGGCCAGGTCGGGGTTGAACCCGACGCCCAGCTCGATGAACGTGGAGACGCGCCCGTCGACGTAGATCGCGCCGCGGTCGGTCCGGTAGATCCCGGCGAGGCACTTCAACAGCGTGGACTTGCCCGAGCCGTTGCGCCCGACGATCCCGTAGAACTCGCCCGGCTCGACGGTGAACGACACGCCGCGCAGCGCCTCGAACTCGTCGTGCGCGGCGCGGCGCAGCGGGTGCAGCACGCGCTCCTTGAGCGTGTGGACCCGCTCGCGCGGGATGCTGAAGGACTTCGCCACGTCCTCGACGTGGACGGCTGGAGGCCGGGTGCTCATCGGCAACGAGAGTAGGGGCGGGCCATCTAGCGCTCGAGCGCCGTCTCGGCGACGTGCGCGGGCTGGGGCTCGGGCGTGGGAGCCTCGGCGACCGGCTCCTCGTCGGGCTCCTCGACGCTCAGCAGCCCGACCTCCTGGACCAGCGAGGTCAGCCGCCGCTCCAGCGAGCTGATCCGGACCGAGAAGTGCAGCAGGAGCACGAGGCAGAACAGCAGCCCGAAGAAGAACAGCGTGCTCGCGGGCGAGATCGCGCCGATCGCGTGCGTGACCTTGCTGAGCAGCGAGAACCACACCGACACCAGGAGGATGAACACCGCGGTGAAGACCCAGAGGACCGAGTACTCCTCCTTGAGCTTGCGCCGCCGCACGAGCTCGACGACCATCAGCAGGATCGCGACCGCGCCGCCGATCGTCAGGATGCGGATCCGGATGTCCATCAGGCGCGGGGCTCCTGCGCGGGGCGCAGCAGCGTGACCAGGATGGACAGGAACATCTTGTAGACGTAGTACAGGCTGCGGTGCCCCGAGTGCATGGACTTGCCCGTCGGCATCCGCATCTGGACCCCGACCTCGGCGACCCGGAAGCCGGAGCGGTGCAGCAGGATCAGGATGTCGGCGTCGGGGTAGTCGGCCGGGTAGACGTCGGTGCAGAAGAAGCGCGCCACGTCGACGCGCATCACCTGGTAGCCCGAGGTCGGGTCGCTGACGTGCTGGCTCATGATCCGCGACGCCAGGCGGCTGAAGATGCCCATCCCGATGGCGCGGGCGCGCGACGGCGTGTAGTGGCCGTCGTTGTCCAGGAAGCGCGACCCGATGACGATGTCGGCGCTGCCGTCGGTGATCCGCGCCAGCAGCTCGGGCATGTACTCGGCGCGGTGCTGGCCGTCGGCGTCCATCTGGGCGACGGTCTCGTAGCCGTGGCGGACGGCGTACTTGTAGCCCGACTGCAGCGCGACGCCGTAGCCGGAGTTGACCGGCAGGCGCAGCACCTTGGCCCCGGCGCGGCGCGCGCGCGACGCCGTCTCGTCGGCCGATCCGTCGTCGATCACCAGCACGTCGAAGCCCGGCAGGGCGCGGCGGACGTCGCCGATCACAGCGGCCACGTTGGCCGCCTCGTTGTAAGCCGGGATGACGACGAGGCACTGAGACAAGCGGGAGAACCCTCTGACTACGCGGTCGTGCACGGTATGACGACAACGGGCAGCGGCGCGCGAGGTTGCGCGAGCCCGAGGAATTGTACCCGGCCCGCCTGTGCGAACCTCCCCGGCCGATGCGGATCTGCCTGGTCTATGACTGCCTCTTCCCCTGGACCGTCGGCGGCGCGGAGCGCTGGATGCGCGCCGTTGCTGAGGCGCTGGCCGCCGCGGGGCACGACGTCACGTACCTGACGCGCCGGCAATGGGAGGACGGCGACGAGCCCGCGATCCCCGGCGTGCGGGTCATCGCGGTCTCCCCCGCCGAGCAGCTCTACGGCCCCGACGGCAACCGCACGATCGGCCAGGCGCTGCGCTTCGGGCGCGGCGTGGCGCGCCATCTGGCCGCCCATCGCGGCCGCTACGACGTCGTCCACGTCAGCGCCGCGCCCTTCTTCGGCCTGCTCGCGGCGGGCCTCGTGCGCCGGATCGGCCGCTACCGGCTGGCGTCGGACTGGTTCGAGGTGTGGAGCGACGCCTACTGGAAGGAGTACCTCGGCCCGGCCAAGGGACGCGTCGCCGCGTTCGTCCAGCGCAGCTGCGCGCGCTTCAGGCAGGAGGCGTTCTGCTCCAGCGCGCTGCACGCCCAGCGCCTGCGCGAGCTGGGCCTGCGCGGCGAGCCCACCGTCCTGCGCGGGATGTGGACCGGGCCGACCGAGCGCCGCACGCCGCGGCCGGCCGAGCCGCTGGCGGTCTTCGCCGGCCGGATGATCCCCGAGAAGCACGCGCCCGCCGTCGTCCCGGCCGTGATGGCCGCGCGCGAGCGGGTCCCCGAGCTGCGCGCGACGATCTTCGGCGCGGGCCCGGACCTCGACGACGTGCGCGCCGCGATCGCTGCCCTCGGCGCCGAGGGCGTCGTCGACGCGCCGGGCTTCGTCGAGCAGGACGTCCTGGACGACGCGCTGGCGCGCGCGGCGTGCCTGATCCTGCCCTCGACGCGCGAGGGCTACGGCCTGGTCGTCGTCGAGGCCGCGTCGCTGGGCGTCCCGAGCGTGCTCGTCGACGCGCCCGACAACGCCTCGACCGAGCACATCGTGGAGGGCGTCAACGGCTTCGTCGCCCCGGACCTCTCGCCGCGGTCGCTGGCCGACGCGATCGTCAAGGCCGTCGAGGGCGGCGCGGCGCTGCGCGAGTCCACGGTGGACTGGTTCGCCGAGCACGCCGAGCAGCTGAGCATCCGCACCGCGCTGGCCCAGGTGCTGGCGCGCTACGGCGCGTAGGCGGCGACGTCGGCCTGCAGGTCGGCCAGGATCCGCGGCCACATCACCGAGGCGCGGAACTGCTCCATCCGGATCCGCGCGCGCATCCGGACGTGCTCGAAGGCGGCGGGGCGGCGGCGGACCTGGTGCAGGACGTGCAGGGCGTCGATCGGCTCGCGGACCTCGACGTGGTCCAGGCCGGGCTCCAGGCCGCGCAGCGGGCGCAGCGGCTCGGTCAGCAGGAGGTGGCCGGCGGCGAGGTGCAGCAGCGCGTGCGCCGGGAACTCGGGGGCCTGGCGGTCGGCGCGCAGGCAGAGGCCGACGGTCGCGCGGTCGAAGTCGGGGTCGCCCGGCGCGGCGTGCAGGAGGCCGTAGTGCTCGACGAGATCGCCCAGCCAGTACGAGCGCCACTCGGTCGGCTCGCCGTGGAAGACGATGCGCGGAGCGCCCGTGGCCGGCACGACGTCCGCGAAGCGCGCGTCGTCGACCGGCAGCGGTGCCGAGCGCCACGCGCCGGCGGCGCGCGCGAGCAGCGGATCGGTGGCCAGGACGCGGTCGTAGCCGGCGGGCAGCGCGTCCGCGGGCGCGGCGGGCAGCTCGCCCTCCGGCGTCCACACGTCCTCGACGCCCGGGGCGAAGCCGGTGTCGGTCACCACCGCGAGGGTGCGCGCGCCGGTCTCGGCCCCCAACGCGGCGCCGTCGAGCTCGCGCGGCGTGAAGACGACGACCGCGTCGGGGCGCGTCTCGCGCACCGCGTCGAGGCCGGCCGCGGCGTCGACGAAGGCCGGCACGACGTCGCCCGCCGGCGCGCTCAGGACCCACGGCCGATGGTCGGCCTCGCGGCCCACGAACGTCACCCGCACCGCGCCTAGGATAGTCGGATGCGCATCGCCTGGCTGCTGCCCGACCTCACGCTCTCCGGCGGCGCCGGCATCGTGATCGAGCACGCCCGGCAGCTCACGCTGGACCACGACATGCCCGGCACGCTGGTGCGGGTCGCCTCCCAGACGCGTCCGGACTGGGCCTACCGCGGCCTCGACAACCTCGAGGTGATCGACCTCGACGAGGCGCGCGCGCGGAGCTTCGACGTCGCGGTCGCGACGTGGTGGGAGACCGCGTTCGCGCTCTTCGAGCTCGACGCCCAGCGCCACGCGCACTTCCTCCAGCTGCTCGAGGACAGCCACTACCCACCCGGCGCCCCGGACCGCCTCGGCTTCGCCCAGGTCTACGGCCTCCCGGTGCGCTTCATCACCGCCGCCCGCTGGATCCACCGGACCGTCGAGGACATGCAGCCCGGCAACCCCGCCTTCTACGTCGCCTCGGGCATGGCCAAGGAGACGTTCACGTCTCCTCCGGCGCCACCGGTTCACGACGGCCCGCTGCGGATCGTGATCGAGGGCGGGCTGGACCTCATCCGCAAGGGCGTGCCCCACGCGCTGGAGTCCGTGCGCCTGATGCGCGAGCCGGCCCGCGTCACGCTCGTCACGCCCTCGCCGCCCGAGCCGGGCGCGGCCCCGCCGCCCGGCGTCGACGAGCACCTCGGCGCCATCCCGCACCGCGAGATGGCCGCGCTCTTCGCGCGCCACGACGTCCTGCTCAAGCTCTCGCGCGCCGAGGGCATGTACGGCCCGCCGCTGGAGGCCTTCCACATGGGCGCGACCTGCGTGACCAACCCGGTCACCGGCCATGAGGACTACGTCGTCCACGACCGCAACGCGCTGGTCGTCGACTGGGACGACCCGGTTGGCACCGCCCGCGCGCTCGACCTCCTGGCCCGCGACCGCGTCCTGCTGCAGCGCCTGCGCGAGGGCGCGCTGGAGACCGCGCGCGCCTGGCCGGACTGGGAGACCTCCTCGGCGCAGATGGCCGACATCATGCGCGCGCTGGTCCGCGAGCCGCCGCCCCCGCCGCGCTCCTGCGGCCACCGCGCGGCGGCGGGCGCTCAGGCCATGATCG
>JAOPZD010000118.1 GCA_025964295.1 Conexibacter sp. | reverse complement strand
TCGCCCGCGTCGACCAGCAGCCCTCGCGCGCCCGCGGCCCGCGGGTCCGGCGTGTAGGAGGAGATCCGCCGGCGGACCAGCCGCAGGGACAGCCCGAGCTCGTCGACGATCGCCCGCGGCAGCAGGCTGACGAGGTAGGAGTACCGCGACAGCCGCGCGTCGACGCCGGCGAACGCGACCTCCGAGACGGCGGCGCCGCCCAGCTCGTCGCGGCGCTCGAGCAGCAGCACGCGCCGGCCCGCGCGCGCGAGGTAGGCGGCGGCGACGAGCCCGTTGTGGCCGCCGCCGACGATGACGGCGTCATAGGCGCTGGCCATGGCCGCATTCAACCATCCGGCGCGCCGCGAACCAGGCGCCGAAGCGCTTCTCCGCGGGCGCTAGCGTGGGTCCCTCCAGCATGACCGACGATCAACGCACACCCGGCGAGCCCCTCCGGCTGTCCGCCGTCGAGCGCCGCGTCGCACGCAGCCTCGACGGCGAGAACCGGCGCGGACAGCCCATCCCGACCGAGGAGCTGCAGCGCGAGCGCAGCGTCGAGAACTACCTGCGCGGCGCGGTGATGCCGCGCTGGATGGAGCGGCTGCGCGACATCCACAGCGGGATCGAGCGCCACCGCTCGCGTCTGGCGGCCGACTACGCGTGGCTGCGCGAGCAGTGCGGCGACGACGCCGAGCGCTTCGCCCGCGAGTGGCGCGAGCTCGTGGGCCGCCGGTCGTTCGACGACGTCAACGACCTCGTCCGCGACCACAACGAGTGGTACCCGGTCGAGCGCCGGCTGCCGATGGACCCGCGGACCGGCGAGTACGTCCTGATCGCCGGCCGGCCCTACACCCGCGAGGAGCTCACGCCGGAATGGGCCTTAGCCCTGTTCCCGGCGCGGCTCCCGGCCGACAAGGACTAGTAGCGCAGCCAGCCCAGCGCGCGGGCGCGCGTGCGCAGCAGCGTGATGAGGTCGGCGGTCGCGGAGAACGGGTCGGCCACGGTGTGGCCGTCCTCGACGGCGAGGGCCGCCCTCACGTGGCCGTCGCGCTCGGCGACGAGGACCTGCCCGCGCGGGGCGCGGGCGCTCTCGAGCGCCGCGAGGCGCCGCAGGGTGGCGGCGTCGTCGTGGCGGGCCGAGCGGATGAGGATCTCGGTGAACAGGGAGGGGGAGGAGGACATGTGGGGCAAGACGTCCGCCCACGGACTTCCTTCCGGGGGTTCTCCGCCTAGCGCTCTGTTGGCGCGTCGGCGCTCGCCGGCACCGCGACGGCGGCGCACGCCTCCGCCGCCCGTGGCGCGAAGCGCGCGAAGACGCGGGCCAGCGTCGCGGCCTCGTCCTCGCTGAGCTGGGAGAAGAAGCGCTCCCGGACGGCCTCGGCGTGCGCGGCCTCCGCGGCCGCCACCACCGCCGCGCCCTGCTGCGTCAGGTGCGCCTCGACGGCGCGCGAGTCTGCCTCGCAGCGGCGCCGCTGCACGAGGCCGCGGCGCTCCAGCGCGTCCATGTGGCGCGACACCCGCGACAGGCTCAGGCCGGTCTCGGCGGCCAGCGCCGACAGCCGCGGCCACGCGTCGCCCGCCGCCGCCAGCCGCCCGAGCAGCTCGAGCGTGCTGAGCCCGAGGCCGTGGGCGGCGTCGAGCTCGGCGTCCAGCGCGCGGGTCAGCTGCTTGTGGGTCTCCAGCAGCCCGATCCAGGCGTCGGCCTCGTGCTGGGTCCAGCCGGTCATGGCAGCGTCGCCGCCAGCCAGCTCGTCGCGGCGGGCACGTGCTCGGGGTCGATGTGGTGCGCGGCGTCGGACTCGTGGTACTCGACGGGCACGCCGCCGGCTTCCAGCAGCGCGCGCGCCTGGCGGGCGAAGCCGACCTCCATCACCGGGTCGTTGCGGCCGTGGGCGATGAACGCCCGCAGCCCGGCCGCGGCGCGGCCCGCGACGTCGGGCGTCCAGCCCTCGACGGTCGGGACGAAGCCGGAGAACGCGAGGATGCCCGCGGGGACGGGGCGCGACGGGTCCAGGCCCAAGGCGTAGGACATGACCGACCCCATGGAGAACCCGCCGAAGACCGTCTGGGCCGGCGTCAGGCCGGTGCGCTCCCACAGGTCGTCGTGGAACTCCGCGAGCGCGCGGTGCGCGGCGCGGAAGGTCTCGGGGTCGGGGTAGCCGACCCGCGGGACCGTGTACCAGTGCTTGCCCGGCCAGCCCGGGATCGTCAGCGGCCCACCGGGCGTGACGACGTGCAGCCGGCGCTCGGGGTCCAGGACGTCGGCGAGGCCGAGCAGGTCGTGCTCGTCGGCGCCGCGGCCGTGGTGCAGGACGAGCAGCCCGGCCGCGTCAGCGGCGGCCGGGCGCTCCTGGAAGACCAGCGGGCTCATGCCGTCACCTTCGCACGCGGGTTGACGACCGGCTGCAGCGTCTGCTCGAGCTGCGCGCGCAGGTGCTCGTGCTGCTTGGGCAGGCGCAGCGCCTCGCCGAGGTGCGCGGGGTCCTCGTCGACGGCGAAGCCGGGCGACATGGTGGCGATCTCGAACAGCACGCCGCGCGGCTCGCGGAAGTAGATCGCGTTGAAGTAGTCGCGGTCCTTGACGTCGGTCACGTAGCCGTCGGCGTCGGCGATGCGCGCCTGCCACTTCAGGTGGTCGTCGTCCTGCGAGGCCCAGGCGATGTGGTGCACAGTGCCCGCGCCGGGGCGCGGCGCGAACGACGGCGCCGGGTCGTAGGCCCAGTGGAAGTGGCGCTGCTCGCCCTGGAGGCGGTACTCGCCCTCGCCGAGGTGCTCGAAGCCCAGGACGTCGGTCAGGACGCCCTCGCGGACCGTCGAGAACATGGAGTAGGCGCGGGCGCCCTCCAGGCCGGTGATCGCGTGCTCGGCCGGGACCTCGGGGTGCACGGCGGTCAGCGGCGGGTTGCCGTCGTCGGCGACGACGAGCTGGAGCTGGAGGCCGTCGGGGTCGCTGACGCGCAGCGTGCCGTCGTCGGAGCGCGTGGGGTTGGCGCCCTTGGCGGCCAGCCGCTGCTCCCAGAAGTCGATCGCCGCGGCGCTCGGGACGCCGAGCTGCAGCGTGTGGATCATGCCCAGGCCCGCGCGGCCGGGGGCGGCGCCGGCGAACTCGAACCACGTCAGGATCGAGCCGGGGGCGCCGGTCTCGTCGCCGAAGTACAGGTGGTAGGCGCTGGGATCGTCGAAGTTGACGGTCTTCTTGACCAGGCGCAGGCCGAGGACGTCGGCGTAGAAGGCGACGTTGGACTGCGCGTCGCCGGTGATCATGGTGATGTGGTGGAGACCTTCGAGACGCATGGGACGCCCTCCAGAGGGATCGGAAGAAGTGGTTGCGGGAGCAACTATAGCAGATGATTGCGGGCGCAACTAACGCGGCTGGAACCCTGCGCGGGCGCGTGCCGATCGCGCTCGTCTTCGCCGTCCACGGCGCCGCCAACGGCAGCTTCGCGACGCGGATCCCCTGGATCCGCGACCGCCTCGGCCTCAGCGCCGGCGCGCTGGGCCTGGCGCTGCTGGTGCCCGCGGCCGGCGCGCTGCT
>JAOPZD010000094.1 GCA_025964295.1 Conexibacter sp. | reverse complement strand
GGTCGGCGGCGCCGACGGCCACAGGTCGTCGGGCAGCGTGGCGCCGTGGCGCAGGGCCTCGTCGCTGAGCCGGTCGGCCGCGACGAGCGGGACGCCGTAGCGCTGCGCTGCGCGCGCCAGCGCCTCGCGCTGCTCATAGCCCGCGCGATCCGGCAGCGCGAGCGCGGTCACGCACGCGTGCTCGGCGCGGAAGCCGCTGCGGTGGACCTCCAGGTCGCCCCACGCGGCGATCGCGCCCACCGCCTGGTCGGCGCGGAAGTCCAGCCGCCGGTCGGCCGGGTCGCTCAGCGCGTAGAGCCCGCACATGCAGTCGGCCACCGGCGGGGCGTGGCGGACGTCGCGCGCGCACACCGCCCGGTTGGCGCCCGGCTGCCACGGCAGCGCGGTGAACGTCCACGGCCGCAGCGTCCCGTCGTCCTCGACGTGCCACGCGCGGTAGCCGACGACCGCCTCGACGAAGTCGGGGGCGTCGTGGTCGTGGGCGCTCACGCCGGCACGGGCTCGCGGTCCGGCGCGTCGCGGCGCGGCTCTTGGGCGGGCACGGCGGGCTCGCTCTCGCGGTCGCGCTCCCGGGCAGGGGCCTGCGCGGGCGCGGGCAGGCGCAGCGGCTCGACGCGGATGCGCCGGGAGGGACCGGGAAGATCGAGGAGGACCGGCATCGGCGCGAGAGGGTAGAGACAGCACCTGATGGCACCCGTCCGCATCGGCTGCTCCGGCTGGATCTACCGCTCCTGGAAGGACGACTTCTACCCGCCCGGCTGCCCGCAGCGGCGTTGGCTGGAGCACTACGCCACGCAGTTCGACACCGTCGAGCTCAACAACACCTTCTACCGGCTCCCCAAGCGCGACGCGGTCGCGGCGTGGGTGCAGCGCACGCCCGAGGACTTCGTCTTCACGGTCAAGTCGAGCCAGTACCTCACCCACATGAAGCGCCTGACCGACATGGGCCAGGGCGTCGAGCGCCTGTGGGAGCGCCTGCAGCCGCTGGTCGACAGCCCCAAGATGGGGCCCGTCCTCTGGCAGCTGCCGGGGAACTTCAAGCGCGACGACGAGCGCCTGGCGCACGCGCTGGAGCACCTCCCTCCGGGCCACCACGCCTTCGAGTTCCGCCACGAGAGCTGGTTCGCCCCCGACGTGCTGGCGCTCCTGCGCGAGCACCGCGTCGCGCTGGTCATCGGCGACCACCCCGAGCGCCCGTGGCAGCCCCACGAGCTCACGAGCGACTTCACGCTCATCCGGATGCACTACGGCCACCGCGGCCGGCGGGGCAACTACAGCGAGACCGAGCTGCGCGAGTGGGCGGCGCGCATCGAGCGGCTGCGCCGCTCCGCAGCGGTGTTCGTCTCCTTCAACAACGACTGGGAGGGGTTCGCGCCGCGCAACGCCCGCCGGTTGCAGCAGCTTCTGGATGCCAGTTCGACGTTTGATCTCGCGCCGAAGAGGAAGAACATCTGACCAAGGCACCGACGCCTGTCCCCCTTTCCCCGTTGCCATGCCCGACCAGGTCTCCATCGACATCGATCGCGATCGCACCGCACCCGCCAACGCCCGGCGCGCCGTCGAGGCGTTCGGGGCGGCGCTGGATCCGGCGGTCGTCCCCGACGTCAAGCTGCTCGTCTCCGAGCTGATCTCCAACAGCGTCAAGTACGGCGGCGACGGCCAGGTGCAGCTCATCCTGCGCTCCGACCACGCGCACCACGTGCACGTCGAGGTCGTCGACCAGGGCGTGGGCTTCGTGCCCGCCGCGCGCGACCGGCCCAAGACCGAGCCCGGCGGCTGGGGCCTGCACATGGTCGAGGCGCTCACGCAGCGCTGGGGCGTGCACGAGGGCTCGACGCACGTCTGGTTCGAGATCGACCGCCGCCGCTAGACAGCGACGTCTCCTGCGGCGTTCAAGCCGGCCCTGTGTGCGCCCGATCACACGGGAGACATGGGCCATCGGGTCGACCGCCTCGCCGCGCACCTGCGTTCGTCGCCCACGGCCGAGCGCGTGATCGCCGGCCGCGTCGGCGGCACCCTCTGGCTGCTGGCCGCGCTGGCGACCGCCTGCCTGCCGCTGTTCCCGCAGGTCGAGACGCCGCTGTGGCCGTGGCCGCTGCTGTGGACGGCCGGCGCGCTGGCCTGGGGCGCGTGCGCGCTGGTGGTCATCGACTGGCGCGTGGCGCCGGGCTGGGTGCTGCCCGCCGCCAGCGCCGCCGCGGTCGTCGTCATCGCCTCCATCACCGAGATCACCGGTGGCGTGGACTCCCCCGCGCGCCTGTACGTCTTCTTCGCCCTCGTCTACGCCGCGTGCTTCCTCACCGTTCCGCAGGGCGTCGGCATCATCGTCGCCTGCGCCGGGGTGTGGGCGCTGCCGGTCATCGGCGACCGCGGCGTCCCCAGCGCCGTCGGCGAGCTGGCGATGGCGCTGCCGATCTTCACCGTCGTGGGCGGGATCCTGCTGACGGGCCGCCGGCTGCTGGCCGCGATGTACGACGCCGCCCAGCGGCTGTCGGAGGAGCACCACGCGCTGCGCACGATCGCCACCGCGATCGCCGCCGGCCAGCCGCCCGAGGTCGTCTGCAGCCTGGCGGCCGAGCAGGCCGCGCGCCTGGTCGGCGGCGCGGGCGGCGGGATCCTGCGCTTCGAGGCCGACGGCCAGCTCACCGCGGTCGGCACGTGGCAAGCGCACGGCGAGCGCGTGGTCCCCGGCTCGCGCTTCACGCTCGCGCCCACGAGCCCGATCGCGACGATCCGGTCCGAGGGCCGGCCGGTCCGCCTCGACGACATCGACCAGCCGGGCAGCCACAGCTCGGCCACGCTGGCCGAGAACGGCTTCGCGACGCTCGTCGGCACGCCGGTCCACGTCCGCGGGCGTCTCTGGGGCACGGTCGTCGTCACCGCGCTGGAGGCCGGCGGGCTGCCGGCCGACACCGAGGCCCACCTGTCGGAGTTCGCCGAGCTGATCGGGATGGCCGTCGCCAACACCGAGGAGGTCGCCCGCCTGGAGGCCGACGCGACCACCGACCCGCTGACCGGCCTGGCCAACCACCGCGCCTTCCAGGAGCGCCTGCGCGCCGAGGTCGCCCGCGCGCGGCGCCACGGCCGCTCCGTCGCGGTCGCGCTGGTCGACGTCGACCACTTCAAGACCGTCAACGACGCCGGCGGCCACGCCGTCGGCGACGCGGTCCTCTGCGCCGTCGCCGCGCACCTGCGCGACCACCTGCGCGCCGAGGACCTGCTGGCGCGCGTGGGCGGCGACGAGTTCGCCGTCCTGCT
>JAOPZD010000339.1 GCA_025964295.1 Conexibacter sp. | reverse complement strand
CTCAAGCCGTCGTCCTAGGCGCACCGCGATCGCAGTACGGTTGCAGCGGTACTGCGCAGCCATCCCGCCGCGTAGGACGGGGCGGTAGCTCAATGGTCAGAGCCGCGGACTCATAATCCGTCAGATCCTGGTTCGAGTCCAGGCCGCCCTACTGCTTTAACCCTGCAAATCAACGGTTTTTGGCGCCCGCAAATGAAACCTCGTGACACGATCTCGTGACAAAAGTGTCCGCGGATGTGTCTAGACTGGGCGCATGATGGCGGGGGAAAAGACCAGGCCGGCGAGCGGCAGCCTCAGCGTTGAGGAGCGCAAGACGGGCCGCGTTTGGGTGGCCGCGGTGCGTTTTGGGGACGGTCAGCGGTCGCATCGAATGCTCGGGCCCGCGTGGGCGAAGCCCAACGGGACGACGGCGCGCGGCGCCGCACGCTGGCGGGCGCCCGGCGGATCCAAGCCCAGCCCGGCCTACCTGACACCGAAGGAGGCCGAGGCGGCCCTGGCGGAGCTCCTGGCGAGTCTGCCCCCGCAGGCCGCCGCGCCGGGCCGCTACGTGCGCCGGCGCATGACCTTCGGCCTGGCGGTCGACGAGTGGCTGCGCCACCGCGAGGAGGAGAAGGGCGTCAAGCCCACCACGCTGCGCAGCTACCGCAACGACGCGGACCGCTACCTCATCTCGTACTTCGGTCGCGACCGCGCGCTGGCGACGATCACGACGCGGGACGTCGACGGGCTCAAGACGCATTTGCACGCCAAGGGGCTGTCGCCGCGGACGGTGCAGAAGGCGATGGTCGAGGTGCACGGGGTCCTGGCCCGGGCCAAGCGGATCGGCTGGATCACGAGCAACCCGGCCGTCGACGCCGAACGCGTCACGGTGAAGCGCAAGCGCGACCTGCGCGTGCTCGAGCCCGAGCAGGTCTTCGCCGTCGCGCGCGCCCTGAGGCGCTCGCACCCGGACACCTGGATGGCGAGCCTCGCCGTCTTTGCCGCGTTTTCCGGGCTGCGGCTGGGGGAGTGCCGCGCGATCCGCTGGCAGGACATCGACTTCGCCAACGGCGCCATTCGCGTGCGGCGCTCGCAGTCCGAAGGCTTCCAAGAGGGGACGCCGAAGAGCGGTGCCGTCCGCGCCGTGCCGCTCATCCCGCAGACCGCCGAGGTGCTGGCCAAGCTCGGTGGGCGGGAGTTCTACGTCGGGCCGTCCGACCGGCTGTTTCCGTCGACGACCGGCGCCGGCTTCGCCGGCGGCGAGGTGCGCACGGCGTTGTACGACGCCCTGGCCGCTGTCGGCCTCGGCTACCTGCGCGAGGGGGAGACCCCGTTCCGCTTCCACGACCTGCGCCACACCTTCGGCACGCTCGGCGCCCGGGTCTTCGCGCTGCGGGACCTGCAGGCCTACATGGGCCACGAGTCCGTCACGACCACCGAGATCTACCTGCACCACGTCCCGCAGAACGACGCGGCGCAGAAGCTCGGCGCGCTCGTCAGCCGCGCGATGGATCCGCTCGGCCTTGGGGGCCACGAGCAGACTCAGATGACCTGACGGTCGCTGAGGACCGTCTCGATCTCCGCGCGCACGAAGCGCCAGTGCTGCCCGATCTTCCGCGCCGGCAGGCGGCCCTCGCGGGCGTACTGGCGGACCGTCTTCACCGGGATGCCGCCCAGCAGGTCGGCGCACTCCTCCGGCGTCAGCAGCGGCGAGTCGACGAGCGAGACGCGAGGGAAGAGGGAGTGCTGACGCGTCGCCACACCCCTGAAGCGAACCGAAGCCGGGAGCATGCGCCGGACGCCCCGGTGTCACGCGCGTCGGGAAGCCCACGGCGGTCGGACTAGGCGTCGCGAGGGTCTGTCGAATCCGTAACGGATTCGTGACGCGGCCAGCTCTGGCATATAGTCTGTTCTGGAATTTGGCGTTACGCGGAGCAGGTCGCGTTGGCGGCCGACGGCTGGCACCTGGCGGCTGGTCGGAGCGCTCGCGATCGGCCGTTCCCTGCCGTTCGCGGCCGGTGATGAGCGCTCGAGCGGTCGGAATTGGTCTAGCGGCGACTTCGGAGATGTCACAGCGATGGTGCTGCCCCGGCCTTAGTCGTTCGCCATCGATGCCGTTGTTCCGCGACGGCACCACTGGCCGCGCCCACCGCGTCAGCCGGGTCCACCCACCGCGAGACAGGAGCGTCGCCCGCCGCGCCTGGTCCCACGCGGAAGGGAAAGCGACAGACATCGGCCCGTTCGCGACCGAAAAGCCTGCACAGACCGGACGGCAATAGCGAAGACCGACTCAGGGCGGACCTGGCACTTCAGGCGCCACCGCCCACGGGCGGGAGCGTGTCGTGGAGGAGGCGGTTCTCCTGCGGAATCCCCGCGATCGTCGCCAAGGCGTTGTACGCCTTTGTCGCGTTGTCCCACGCGCGACGAAAGCTCGCCACGGCGTCGGGGCTGAGGGATGCAACGAGGTCGCCCTCATGCGGTCCGCCAGGCGCGAACGCTTTCTCCATCCCCCTCGTGACCCAGTCGAGCTCAAGGGCGGACTGGGAGACGATCTCCCAGTGCTCCGACGACAACTCGCGCGCGACGATCCATCCGTGATCTTTCCAATGTGGAAGGCGGAGGTCGTCGAAGCCAAACCAGCGGGGATCGTCGACGGCCATGTCCTTGATGCGGCTGGCGACCATAGACACGTCTCCGGCAAGTACGCGGGCGGCAGCCCTTGCTGAAGCCTTCTCACCTCGACGCGCGAGCCGCTGTTGGACCAGCCAGGTGAGCAGCCCGCCTACGAACACTGCGACGACGGTCGCTACAGGGGTTAGCCAGTCGACGCCACCCGTCTCGACGATGACCCGCTGAGAACTCACGCGCCGAGCGTACGCCGACGCGCGGACGTGCGCCCGCCGTGAGCCTCGCCGACGGGGCAACCGGTTCGCCGGACAGGCCTGATCTTCGCAAGCAACGCGAAGCCAGCTTCTCCCTTGCGCGACGAGCAGGCGTTCGGAGTGAGAACCGTGGCCCGCGTCCGCCCTCCGGCGCTTGGCCACCAATGTGCTTCTGACAGTCGCGGTAGTGTCGCGCCATGAGCGACGCTGCATGGCTGCCTGACCCCGACGGGCGACATCAGCACCGGTACTGGGATGGCGTGCGGTGGACCAACCATGTCGCCAACAACGGGGTGCAGTCTGTCGACGACGACATTCCGGTCGCACCGAGGGTGGTCGCCGCGATGACACCGACACCAACGGGTGTGTCGTCCGGCATCCCTAGGTTCGGCGCGCGAAAAGCTGCGCAACGGCTGTCCGGCGAGCTCGAGGCAGCGCAAGAGGCCTTAGTCGCCGTAGACGGGCTGTCTCTGCTCGAGGTGCAGCAGCTGATCGAGACGCGACGGCAGGAACTCGCCGCGCTCGAAGCGGAGCAGCGCAAGGCATCTCAGGACCTCGCTGAAGCGCGGCGCGAGATCGTAGAGACGCGTGACATCGCCGTCCTTCAGGAGGCCGGCATCTACGAGTACTCGCACCCCTTGGAAGACGCGCTCGCGTTTCAGGGACGGCTGAAAGAACTCCAGTCCTCTATCAAGACTGCTGCGCGGCCGAATGGTGGCGCGGTCACGGGCGCTACGGACTGGACCGTTAATGGCTCCGCCGCACAGGGTCGGAAGATGATCGCCGAGACCAGCAAGCTGATGCTCCGTGCGTACAACGCTGAAGCCGACAACCTCGTACGCGGGCTCAAGCCCTACAAGCGCGACGCGGCCATCGAGCGCCTCAACAAAGTCCGCGACACAATCGCTCGGCTCGGTAAGACCATGAGCGTCGAGATCTCCCCGGCGTATCACCAGTTGCGCGTCGAGGAGATCCGGCTGACGGCCGATTACGTCGCGATGCGCGAAGAAGAGAAAGAGCGCGAGCGCGAAGAAAAGGCTCGCCTCCGCGAGGAACGACTGGCGCAGCAAGAGATGGAGCGCGAGCGCAAGCGGCTTGAGAAAGAACAGTCCCACTACCTCAACGCACTGGAGGCACTCGAGGCCAGCGGCGATCTAGAAGCTGCGGCACGTATGCGCGCGCAGCTCGAAGAGATCGGCAAGGCAATCGATGACGTCGACTACCGGGCGGCCAACATCCGCGCCGGCTACGTCTACGTCATTTCGAACATCGGATCGTTCGGCGGTGAGGTCGTGAAAATCGGAATGACGCGACGGCTCGAACCGCAGGATCGGGTGCGAGAGCTCGGCGACGCAAGCGTGCCGTTCCGCTACGACACGCACGCGATGTTCTTCGCGCAAGACGCCGTGACGATCGAGAATCAACTCCACAAGCACTTCGCCGACCGGCGCATCAATCGCGTGAACCCAAGACGCGAGTTCTTTCGTGCCACCCCGCAAGAGGTTCGACTGAAGCTGGCGGACCTCGCGGGCGATCTTCTCGAGTTCACCGAGACAGCCGAGGCTGTCGAGTACCGCCAAAGCCTGACCGAAGCGGCTGATGCTTGAGGGTTCGACGGACACGCGTGTGGGAGTTGGCCCTCCGCGGGCTCGCAGACCGCCGGGTGGGCCAGGGCGGGCGGAGCAGGCGGGCTGAACCCTCGCGGGTAATGGTCTATCGGCCGGCGAGCGGCAGCGCACAGGACTGCTGCTTTTCGCGAATAGGAGCAGCCGGCGCCGCCAGCTCCGTCACCGCTCCATCTCGTCCAGAGCAGTAGTCCTGCGTTGAGACGTCTTTCCTCGGCGACGGCTTAGTGGACTGGGCGCGACCGGCGCCCATCACCGCAACCGCGAGGAGCTCGCCCCCTTGCTCGCGGGCCTCGGGGCGGCGCGAGCACGTGGCGAGCTGTTCAGCGGCATCTGGGACTCAGCCGAGCTGGAGCCGGGTGCCCCTCCGGTCAGTCCCGGACGCGACCGGTGGCCGTGGAAGGATGATTTGGTGCATTGCTCGCTTGGCCTCGACACGCGCCAACTTCAAGACGTCACCGTTGTGATGGCTGCCGCGGCGACATGAGCGAGGCCCCCGGAGGGGACGCGGCAGCGCTTCAAGACCCTCGCGCATTGCTGGCCGCGTGGGCCAATTCCAGCGACGAGTGGGTAAGGCTGTTGGTCGCTGAGGTGATCGCCTCCGGTCGTCCGGTTGGAGAGTCTCTCCTCACTCAGGCACATGAGCTGTTCAGGCAGGAGAAGGCGCTCGACGAAAGGACACTGCCTTCCGTCGGCGAAATCAGTATCGAAGCGCCGAAGGACGAGGCCGCCCCGCCGCTGTCCGTCGTCCGTCTGTCCGAGGTGCGCGGCGTCAATGCGCTTGCGCCCGGTGCAGTGATCGAGCCGCACGAGGGACTGACGATCCTCTACGGCGAAAACGGCACCGGCAAGACCGGCTATTCGCGGATCTTCAAGACGCTCGCCGGCAGCCGCACCGCAGATCAGATTCTCGGGAACATTGATGCCGAAAGCGCGGAGCCCCAGGCGGCCAAGGTCGACTACAAGACCGGCGACCAGAACCAGACCCTAGAATGGGCCGGGGAGGGTGGCGTCTCGCCGTTCACCCGTATGTCGATCTTCGATAGTCCATGCGTGACCACGCATGTCGATGACGATCTCGACTACGTCTATGTGCCAGCGGCGCTTGCTCTGTTCAAGCACGTGATCTCGGCGATCCAAGCCGTATCAACCCGTGTCGACGCATCGATTGCGGGACTCGGCGCGAGCGGATCGACGCTCTTGCATAGGTTCCCGAAGGCCTCCGCCGTTTACCCGCTGATTGAGACGCTCGGGGCTTCTACCGACCTCGTGAGTCTCAAGGCCCAAGCATCTACCGACCCCAAGGTTGACGAGCAGCTCGACAGCGTTGCTCAGGCCGTTGCCGCGTTGAAGGCGAACGCGGTCGGCATCCAGATCACCGCTCGCAAGCGAGAGCAGCGGGTGGTGAAGCAGGCCGCCGACGCCGCTGCCGCCCTTATCGGTCTCGACGCGGCCGCCTACAACGCGACGCTGGCTAGGCGGGAGACGCTCGGGAGCGACTACGAGAACTTCCGGAACGAGCTATTCGCCGCGGCCGACCTCCCGGCGGAGCCCGACGACACCTGGAGTGGCTTCATCGAAGCCGGCGAGACCTACCGCAAGCATCTCGCGGACCTTGGGGCGCACGATGCCGAGCGCTGCCTCTATTGCCGCCAGACGCTCGCCGATCCGGCGCGTGAGCTCCTTGTGAAGTACGCCTCGTATCTCGACGACAAGATCTCCGCCGACATCCGTGAGGCCGACGCGACGCTCGCAATCACCAGGCGATCTGTCGCCTTGATTGTCAACGCCGAGGTCAGCGGATTTATCGAGGAGTTCGCGGCACGTGACGACAGACCCGCGTTCTTCGCGGCGGTCACGGCAATCGAGGCGGCGAGGGCCGCAGTAGAGCAGGCAATAGAAAGCGGCGAACCGATCGAACTCGACGTGCCGGCCGCGGTCTCGGGCCACAAGTCGACAGTCGATGCGGCAGCGATCGCGGCGACCGAGGACATTGACGCGATGGAGGAGCAGTCAAGAAATCGAGTTGGTGCCCTGGTCAACAAGCAGGCTGAGCTCGCTGAACTCACGGCTGCAGCCGAGCTCGCCCGATCGTGGACGTCGATCGAGACGCACGTCAATAACGCGAAGGAAGCGGACCGCATCCGGATCCTCAAGAAGGCGCTACCCCAGCTTTCACGCAGCGTGACCGAGTTGTCCAAGACGGCAAGCGACCAACTCATCAACGAGAGCTTCGACGCGCTGTTCATCGAGGAGTGCGAGGCCCTGCGCGCTCCGCAGCTCAAGGTCCAGTTCGTCGGTCGCGAAGGCAAAGCACAGCGGCGCAAAGTCATGAGCGGTCGTCACAAGCCGTCCAAAGTGCTGTCCGAGGGCGAGCAGAAGGTGCTCGCTATCGCGGACTTCCTGGCCGAGGCGCGGCTCGCCGGGATCACGGCGCCCGTGATATTCGACGACCCGGTGTCCAGCCTGGACCACCGGCGTATCAATGAAGTCGCGCGTCGAATAGCGAGCCTCGCGGAAGCCAACCAAGTCATCGTCTTTACGCACGACATCCTATTCGCGACGACGCTCCTGAGCTTGTTCGAGAAGTCCAAACGGTGTTCGTATTTCCAGGTCACGGACGAAAACGGCAAGGGCAAAGTCACGCGTGCGACCGGACCGCGCTGGGACACGCTCAGCGGGATCAAGGGCAAGATCAACAGCACGATCCAGGCAGCGACGCAGCAGGAGGGCGAGGCACGTGATGCGCTCGTGCGTACCGGCTACGACTGGCTCCGCTCGTGGTGCGAAGTGTTTACCGAGATCGAACTGCTCCAGGGCGTCACTCAGCGGTATCAGCCGAACGTCGGCATGACGAAGCTGGACAAGATCAACACCGACAAGCTCGGCGAGATTATCCCCAAGGTCACGGAGGTTTTCGAGGTAGCTTGTCGATACATCGATGGCCACTCGCAGCCGCTCGCCACGCTGGGAGTGACGCCTACGCTCGCTGGCCTCGAACAGCACTGGCAGGACCTACAGGATCTCAAGAAAACTAACGACGCGAGGTAGTACTTAGGTACTCCTCTGCGGAGTTTGGTCTACCGCTTCGGACGCTTTCGGGCCGCTGTAGATGGTTGCTCGTTCAGCGACGACTGCGCAGGCCAGCGGTGGCGGGGATCATCGGCGCGGGTCGGGCGTGGACAGTGCTGATGATCTCGTGGTTGTCGATGCCTTGGAGGTAGATCGAGGTCACGCCGAGGTTCGCGTGTCCGAGCTGGCGTTGGATGATCATCAACGGCACCCCTTCGCGGGCCATCTCCACGGCGTGGGCGTGGCGCAGCTGATGCGGCGCGAACCGTCGTCGCACGCCGGCGTCGGCCGCGAGGTGCCTGAGCTGAGTGCGAACGGCCGACGCCGACCACGGGCGTCCGCGGGACTGGCCGTGAATGACGCAGAACAGGCTGCCGACCGGCAGGTCGGTGCGCCTGGTGAGCCAGGGCTGCAGCTGTTCCCAGCCCCAGTGGTCCGTGCCGACTTCGCGGCGCTTCCCGCCTTTGCCGCAACGAACGAGGATCGCGCCGCGGCCTGGGTCAAGGTCGCTCTCAAGAAGCGCGAGCGCTTCGCTTATCCGCAGCCCCGATCGCCAGAGGATCACGATCAACGCGCGGAGGCGGTCGCCGTCGACGCGGTCCCCTGCGTGCAGCATCACGGTGATGATCTCCTCGACCGTCGGAGGATCGGCCGGGTATTGCAGGCCCTTGTTACGCGGTGACCCGCCGCAATGGTGGCCGGGCAACGTTGCCGGTGCGCGGCGACGGCCAGCGGCATCCAGCAGTAAAGACGACATGGCTTCCTCCTGATCGCGGGTGTCGCCCGCGAGCTTCCTCCGCGCGCCCAAAGCGCGCCAGCGGCCGCCCCGACAGGTGCGGGTCAGGTTAGGCCGGCGGCAGCGCCCCCGCGAGCATGGCGGCGAGCTCGCCCATCTGCGTCTCACCGAGCGGCCCGGGGGCGTTGATGCGCTCGGCCAGCGCATTGCGGTAGAGCACCCGATGCGAGCGCATCTTGATCGTGCCGCGCAGGGTTAGGTCGGCCTTGGTGGAACACAACACGCCGACGACTAGGTCGCTCAGGGCGTGCGGGCGGTGGCGGTCAGGTGCGCTGGCGACGGCAGCGAGAACTCGTCGCGCGAGCGCTCGAAGAGGCCCAGTGCGTATTGGCAGGCTTCGTCCTCGTTCTGGCCGCGCGCGGTGTACGTGGCGTGCAGCGCGGAGCTTGTGCGATCGCCGGCAGTTGGAACGACGACGTCGACGTTCTCTGCAAGTGGTCCGAGGCTGGCGCGTCCTTCTTGATCGGACGGCAGGACATTGAGCACGCTCAAGAGCAAATCGACGTTGGGAGCGAAGCAGGCAACCAGGTCAACAGCGAAGCGCGACATTAACGCCACGTGCCCAGGCGGGCCGCTGGCTTCTACGTTCGTCGGCGCGTGGGGACCCGGTGGGAACCCGGTCGGCCGGATCTGCCCCGCAAGCCGCTGCATCTGCGCGACGAAGTCGCGGGCTACCGGGTCCTCACAGGGGCCGAGCCATGCGACGAGCCGGTCGATCTCGTCGCTGGCGTCGCGCGCGGCTCGGCCCAGCCCGTCGCGCATGACCTGCAGCGTGAGCACGGTCTCTTCTGGGCTTGGCGACGACGGCGCGGTGAGCGTTAGGTCGAGTTTCTGGCCCGCCGAACGCCCTGTTCGCTTCTGCAGGTTCTTGCTGCCTTGGGCCTGGGCGTCCCGCATCAGGGCAAGGAGGTCGGCGGATGCGGCGAGGAGTTGATCGGCGGTGGCGTTCCAAGCGCCTTCGATGGTGCGGTCGGGCGGTGGGACGTTCGTCATCGCGCGAAGCGGCGGTAGAACGACCTTGTCGTAGTGCTCCTTGCGCTTGACTAAATGCTCCAGCAGTCGGGCGGCGATGTCGGCATGGCTGGACACCTGAGCTGTGAGGACCTTCTCGATGACGAAGCGATAGGCCATTGTCACGAGGCTACCGACCGCCAACGCGTCGTCGAACCTCCGCGTCGGACTGTGGGGACGAGGTTCGGCCAGCGCCGGTCGTGGCAGCTGCTTGCCCCCTAGATGTCCTCGCCGCGCTAGTCGGCCACGCATCCGTTTCGCGGTGGTTGCCAGAAGCGCCGCGACTACCGGCCGGTCGTTGAACGACCGCCGACCTCACGGTCGAGTGCAATGACAGATGGTGGGTGACCTCGATGGCAAACCCGTTGACACGAGCGCCAGAACTAGTACTGCTCGGACGAGGGGCGGCACGCTTCCGGAACCGCCGCTGCCGCTTCCCCTTAGCGTGAAAGCAGGCGCTCTGGTGGAACGCCGATCGCACGCTTCTTCGCCGGTGCTCTTTCGCGATGTCGCCCTTGTGCTCATGCCTGTGACGCGGCGACCGTCGACACTGGTGAGGTGACTTCCGTACGGTCTACGTCGAGCTGCTCGACGAGGGGGTGGAGGTCTGGACGCCCGTTACAGCGTCGGTAAACGCGGACGGTACGTACTTGGACTCGCAGACGAAGAGGCTGAGTTCGTGCACTTCGTACGCATCCGAGAGTCACGCTCACCCATGTATAGGCGCGGGGATCCACATGGGCCGCAGGCGAGTCTTGCGATCTGCGGGGCTCGTCTTGAGTGTTCTGTTTTGCCGCCAGCCAGATCGTCGCTGCGGTCATAATGGCCACTACGATCGAGAGCCAGAGCACTGTCCGCTGCAGCCGGAGGTTGGAGGTGCTCACGAGGTTGTCGCTGTACCCCTTCAGCAGCTGAATTGTCTGATCTGAGCGACGTGCAGCGACTTGCGTTTCCTCCCCGAGGCGCTTGACGAGCCACTTCACGAGTGACGGCTCGTCCTGCGCATCTTCGAGCTCGAGGTCTCCCGCATTGAATTCGAACCACCACGCGCTGCGCTCGGAAGCTAGCGCGTCGCTCAAGTGCGCGAGCGTCGAAAGGTCGTTCGCGACCGGCAGCACGACGTCTCGCAGCCGCTCGAGCTGACGTCGCGTCGACCTGTACGTGGCCTTGGGCGCGGGACTGTCCGCTACGAGACTTATCTGCTCGTCCAAGACCTGTACCGCGCGGACCGCCGCCCACAGGCCAAGAACCGGAGCGAAGTACTCGTTCAGCATCGAGGCAACGCCCGACAACTCGGGATGGCGTCCCTCGCCGAGGTTCCCAATGAGTTGGGCTCGGCGACCAACGAAACTCGGAACGGCACCGGTCTCTCTCGAACCTGTCGGGATTGCCAGCGTCACCTCGTCCTCGGGGGCGACCCAGCGTTCGGCCCAGTGCAGCCCGAGAACGTCGCGCCATTCGACGCGGTCCCGATCGTTACGAGGGGGAGCGAGGTCTGTGACCGTTGACGCGAGGAAGTCCCATGCGGGTAGCGTCTTGTCCTGGCTGGCGAAGACACCCACGCCGTGGTTGGCAACCCACGCTGAAGCACGAGCTCGATAGTCGCTTCGTAGATCGGCGACGCGTTGTTCTTTGACGTGTTGCGGATAGCGCACCGAGTGCCCTCCGCCTTTTAGCGGTGAGGCCACTGGATCGGCGGGTTGGCGAAGAGCGGTTTCTATGGTCCGCTGCTCCTCCTCCGCGAGGCCGAACTCAACAACAAGGGCTGTCACGCCAGGCCCGAGTTGCACCAAAGTCGGTGCGACGTACCTAAACCCGGGCGGCAGGTTCGCGCGTTCGGCCATGTAAAAACCGTCCGCCTCTCGCGGCACGAAAGGGCCCGGCTTGATCCAGCTCATGTGTCCGTTGGCGCGGACCGTTCTAAGCCAAGTGATCACGTCACTCGACCGAAAGCTCCCCCCGCTCCATCCTGCACGTGATACACCTCCGGCCAGACTTTCGGCGTGACTCGAGGTGAATACCTCCACGACCCACAGGGCGGACCACCAGATGTGTTCTGTGCCCGGCGGCGTGGACTCTGCGTTCCCCCCGATACTCGAATGTCGTGCGTGCTCGACCGCTTCTCGTAGGCGCTTTGCGCGGCCGAAGCGGAGCTTGATTCGCCAACGGACCTGAAACCACCAGCGGCGCCAACGTCGGAAGGTGGGCTCCAGACGCCACACTGCCCAGAAGAGCGCGATCCACCCGAGGAGCGCGACGGGGCTGAGTACCGCTGGGAGCCAGCCTGTGTCCCCAGATCCGAGCTCCATCCGGCCGAAGGTAGCAGTGGCCCGGGACGTTCGAATCCCGGTAGTTGAGGAGAACTAGCGCTGTTGCATCTCGGCGCAGAGCCGGTCGAAGCGGCCGGCGAGGAGGCGTTGTGGCGAGATCGTCACGTAAGCGAGTATCTGCCGCCATGAGATGGACTGTGCGTCGCCGAGGCTCCGCCGGCGAACCTCGATCTGCGGCTTGAACTGAGAGCCGAAACGGTCATTTCGTGCGTGCTTGAGCCCTGCGGAGGCGGACGCGTTCGGCGAGCTGGACGTGCTCGCGGTCGATGCCGCCGCTGGCGCCACTGAGCGGGACGGTGCCGCCGGGCGAGATCCCGGCGAACGACAAGACAGGCGAGTCCGGGAGCTCCCACCTCGAGGCCGGCGCGAGGAGATGCTGCTGCCACGCTGGCTGGAAGGCTCGCCGTGCCCAGCCGGCGAGCCGATCGCAGAAGCCGCAGAAGAGTTCGAGCAAGCCGGCCAGGGTGCGGTCGGCTGGTTCGTCGAGCCAGGTGTCCTCAAAGCTCTCGGCGCGAAGCAGGCCTTCCATGCCCGGCAGCCACGGTCGCTTGCGGAGGTGCATGTCGTAGCGGTAATACGACTCTGGTCGAGGAGTCGGCGGGACCAAGAGCTTCCCGGTGATCGGCCGCGGGAGAAACACCATGGTGGCTTTACCGCGGTGCGTGAGGGCGTTGCGGGTCTCAAGCGTCCAGTCGAGCCACCCGGCCGGTTCTGCGGCGGTGCGGCCCACTTCGATCTCGGTGAGCAGATCGCGCCAGAGGTCGCTCTGCACCTCGGCCAACGGCTGTGAATACTGCGCCGCGTAGTCCTTGCCCGGATCGAGACGACCGACTAGCCCAATGAAGTCCGCGCGCTGCACCGACAACGGCGCGCGGACCACCACGATGAGCGCGGCGGCAAGACAATCCAGGGCCGTACCAGCGGCATCGAAGAAGGCGGCGACACTTCCGCGGAGACGCTCGCCGGCGAGCATGTCGTTGAGCGTCTCCGCCGGATCCGAGTATTTGACGCCATTCGGTCCGGTGAGCTCGCGCAGCTGGTGCAGTGCTATACCGGCGTCGGTGAGGGCGTCGAGGACGCCATCTACGGAGCCCAACAGTTGATCGGCGACGATGGCACGCTGTTCGACGTCCGCGATGTCGGCGAGCTGCGGGTAACCCCACGCCTCGCTCGAGAACGTGCCATGCAGCTCCGTGTCCCACGCGGCGAGTTCGGAGAATCGAAGGCCGAGTGCGGCGCGCAGCGCGGCGCTGCGGGCGTTGCCGTTGGCGTTGAGCGGTGCATCCCAGTCGGCTGGCTGATCCGTGGACATCGTGCGATCGTCGCACGCGAGTGGAGCTCCCCCGGTTCGGTGGACGGGGTTGGTTCGGCGGCTAGGTTCTCGCGGGAGAGGGTGAGTCTCTCGTAATGGGCGGGAGAGAGTGGTCCGAGGGCAGAATGGCGGCGCTGGCGGTTGTAGAGGGCCTCGATGTAGTCGAAGACCTCGAGGCGCAGGTCGTTCCTCGTCCGCCAAGACTGGCGGTGGATGAGCTCTCGATCCCGCCGCGGTAGACGGCGCCGAACCTTGCGCGGCGCGGCAGGCTACCGTGCGCCCCGGCCTCTACTGAGGCATAAGCCCGAGCGCCGCACCACTACTGGTTTGGACGAGAAACGGGCACGCATTACTCCGTCGCTGGGGCGTCCCCAGCGAACAGACCCTCAAGCTTCTCCAGGCCATCCCGCACCACTAGCACGTAGCCGACGAGGTTGAACGTGTTGATCCACGACGTGTCGCTGAGCTTCAGCCGAAGCTCGCTGGTTGGACGGTGGCTGACGGTGATCGTGGCCTCCGGGTGTGATTCGTCCTCGAAACGGATCAGGGCGAAGGGAGTGCCGTCATCAAAGGACTCGCCCTTTCCTAACAGATACTCCGACACCGGCCTGAGGTTCGCCGGGACGTGAGTTAGACGTGTCTGTTCCAGGCCGACGGCAGCACCAGCGGCGAGTAGGAGCCGATGCTTGTCGATGTTGGAGAGCGTCCGTAGTTGCCGGAGCGGAGTGTTGGCTGGATCGTCAGCGTCAAACCGCTGCATCTCGCAGATCACGCGCGCCGCGTCGGCGCTCACGTGGCGCAACACCGCTCTCTTCTCGAACTCCTCTAGCGTCTCGTCGGGGCGAGCAATGGGGAACAGAATGCGCCGCAGGTCGCGCTCGGGTGGAACCGGCGTCCCAGTTTCCTGCCAGTGCTGGTGGGCCATTTCCCACATGGTGAGGTCCAGCGCGGAGCGCAGATTGTGGAAACAATCGCCGGCGGTCGTCCCGAGCCGAAGTCGTCCCTCGCCGTTCACGCGGAAGACGAGCACGTGGGCGTCCACCTCGGCATCGAACCCAGCTTCGATTCGCCATGCGTTCTCAAGCCATTCCGAGGCAGTCTTTCGGATCTCGAAGTGGTGCTCGACGGCCCGCTCCCACTTCGCCCACGCCGTGCATTTGGTGCGGCCCGTCCTGTCCACGGGGCGCGAAGTTGACCTTGATCATGCCGGGTTGCTTCGGCCACCACCGTCGATTCGCAGCGTCGTCGGTCACGCCACGGTCTACACCGGCGCGTGGGGACGGACTATCTGGAGTTCCTCCGCTTGAGCGGACAGGTTGGGGCTTTCGGTGAAAGCCTAGGAGTTGGGGGTGAGTGAGGGGGTCTGCTCTTCGTATTGGATCGGAGAGAGCATTCCGAGCGTCGAGTGTCGGCGGATGGGGTTGTAGAAGGCCTCGATGTACTCGAAGACCTCGGAGGTGAGCTCGCGGCGGGTCGGCCAGGTCTGGCGATGGACGAGTTCCTTCTTCAGGGTCGCGAAGAAGCTCTCGGCGACGGCGTTGTCAAAGCAGTCGCCGCGGGATCCCATGGAGCGGGCGATGCCGGCTTTGCCGGCGGCCTGGCCGAAGGCCAGCGACACGTATTGCGAGCCCTGGTCTGAGTGATGGATCAGGCCGGGGTCAGGGCGGCGGCGGGCGACGCCCATCTGCAGCGCGTCGACGACGAGCTCTGCGCGCATGTGGTCGGCCATCGACCAGCCGACGATCCGGCGACTGTAGGCGTCCTGGATCGCGGCGAGGTAGAGCCAGCCTTCCCAGGTGCGCAGGTAGGTCATGTCGGCGATCCACAGCACGTTGGGCGCCTCGGGCCGGAACTGCCGCTCCACGAGGTCATCAGCGACCCTGACGCCCGGAACGCGGATCGTGGTGCGCCCGCGCTTTCGCGCCACCAGCCCGGAGATCCCGGCGTGCCGCATGAGCCGTTCCACGCGCTTTCTCGAGACGCGGACGTTGTGGGTCATGCGCAGCTCTGCGTGGATCCGCGGAGCGCCGTAGACCCGCCGGTACTCAGCGTGGATCTGCTTGATCTTCTCCGTCAACCACGCGTCACTCAGCGCACGATCTGAAGGCGCGCGGCTGGCCCAGTCGTAGTAGCCCGAGCGCGAGACGCCGAGCAGCTCACAAGCGATGGAGATCGGGGTTCTGGCCTTCTCGGCCGACACCAGGCGATACACGCTCACCGGGTCTCGGTCTCCGCTGCGAAGAAGGCCGCGGCTCGCTTGAGCAGATCGCGCTCCTGCCGCAGCCGCTTGTTCTCACGGCGCAACCTGGCGAGCTCTTCGCGCTCGCTGCTGGTGATCCCGTCGTCTCGCTCGCGGGCGTCAAGCTGGCTGCGCTTGACCCAGTTGCGCAGCGACTGCGGCGACACGCCGAGCGCCTCAGCGACGTCCGGGATCGACCGGCCGGCACGGACCATCGCAACGGCCTCGCGGCGGAACTCCTCCGGGTACGCAGGTCTGGTCTTGGGCATCGACAGACACATCCTTTCGCGGCCTGCTCTCGCAAGCCATCAGATGTCCGTCAAAGCGGGGGAACTCCAATCCCCGCGCCCGGGCGGCCGCTGCTGATGAAAGCGAAAGCCAACGCAAGCACGACGCCGAGCCGTTTCGGCTTCTCCTATCGCGTGGTTCCGAGCGTCGAGGAACTTTCACCGGACGAACTGGGCCCGACCGGCGAAGGACGCACCGCCTTTATAGAAAGCAAAAGCGCTTCGCCCGCTTGATGGCGGAGTCGTGATCGGCACTAGCCACCGGAGCTGGGCGCGGCAGCTAGCTGTGGACGGGGTGCCGTCAGATTCGGCTGCTCCCGCCCGACTCTGCGAGCATGTGCGTCTGCGAGTTCCGTTTCGGTCCGACGACCCGATGAGCCAGCCTCCCGATCCAGACGACACCCGATCAAATGCGCTCGGGATCCTGAACCGCTTCCGGGTGCGCGCCGGTGAGGCTCTAACCGATGTTCCGGCGGTCGAGGACTTCTTGGAGCGCGCTGATGCCCGTTCGAAGAAGAGCGCGGCGCTGAGCGAGTCGCTGGCGCCGCTGCGTCGGTTGATTCGCTCATACGTCCGGGGGTCATATCGGGACGCGGATTCGGGGGACGTTGCTTGGGCGCTGGCCGCGGTCATGTATGTGGCTTCGCCGTTGGATGCGATCCCGGACTTCCTGCCGGGCGGGCTGCGCGATGACGAGATGGTCGCAGCGTGGGTGCACCGTCGCGTGGAGTCGACGATCCGTGCCTATGAAGCGTGGGAGACGTCGATCGGTGAGGGCAGCGTCGATCTCAACGCCAAACAGGACGCAGATGCCATGACGTACATGGCGGCGATCAAGAGGATTCCGGATCCCACGCCGGCTGAGGCCAAGGCCAATCTGGCTTCGAACAAGAAGAAGTGGCTCAAGAAGTTCGAGTCTTCGGACGCCGAGTTGGGACTCGACGAGCATCTCGGACCGGCGCCCTTCGTCGCACCTTCACCGTCGGCACAAGCCTTAGACGTCGTTGTCCTCGATGGCGTGGACTCAAGCCTGTTCAACCGGCTGGAGCCCGGCGACCGACGGGCGCTTCCATCCATCGCCGCCAATCAAGCATTACTCGGCGCCGCACAGGTGCACGCGGCGGCGCAGATTCAGGGGGCGCTCCAGGCGGGGCAAGTGGTGCGCGTGTTTGGTCCCCCGGGACTCCTTGAAGGTCTTGCGGCCAAAACGCTCGAAATGGTCCCATCGTCCGGCGGCAACCTCGGCGCGGTGCGAGAGGTCGGCGGTTCAGGTTTCGTCGGGCAGCTTCGCTTCGGGGATCTCGAGACGCAGAACGTGCCGAACCCGAATCTGGCGCTGGCGGGGTTTCAGTTCGCCAGTGCGGTGACACTTCAGTACTACCTGGCGCGAATAGATCGTCAGTTGGGCGTGATTGATAAGGAAATCCGCGGCACACGTCAAGACACTCGCGATGAGCGCTACGGGCGCATCGAGGCGGCACGCAAGCAGTGCGAACTTGCGGAGCGAATCCTGGCCGGGACCAGCGGGCTCAACAACCACGACGCGCGCCGGCTGGATCTCGCAGCGCACGACCTCGATCAGACCTACGAAGCACTTGAGGCGAGCGTGAAGTCTTTCTGCGAGCGCGTCGAGGCAACCGACCTCGTAACCGTGAGCAAGAGCGATCTCGACGGGCTCCTAAGGGATGGAGCCGGCGTAGCCGTCACCGACACACAGCTACTCCTGTACGCGGCGGTGGTGCGGCATCGCATTGGGGGCGTCCAAGCATTCTTGCTGTCCGACGACGGTGAGCACCGTTCCAGAATCGCTCACGAGGATCTCGACGCTACCCATCAGGAGATGGTCGCATTCCTCACGCGAGCGCAAGCGGCCATGCGGAAACTCAACCTCCCAAAGCGCGCGCTTGACAAGCGATTCCGCAAGCTAGGCGGTCCCGAAACATCGCTTGACCAGTATTCGGCGAGATCAAAGGGGGTGCGCGAGCTGCTCTCCTCCCCGCAACACGTCCTACCTGCCTACACGCCGCAGGAGCCGTTTGTCATGGATCTACGGCTCGGCGAAGATCAACGTCTTGAGGCCGAGTGGGCCTACGTGCGTCGCAGCGAACCTGCGGTCGGTTGAGACTTGAAGCGTGCGAGGACGCCGCAGAGCAGCTTCTGATCGGGCATCACCGATGCCTGCGGTCGGCTCTCGGCTGCCCGCGGCTCGACGGACACCAGATGAACCGCATCCCGTTTGCCACGCCGTGGCCCGCCGGTGAGCGCTAGCCAGCGCCAATCGCCGCTTGACGCGATTACAAGCTCCTGCCGAGCGAAGTTGAGGCGCGCCTCGCAAGCGGGACTACCGTTGACTTCGTGGGACACCGTCACGTGCCCATTTACCGCCCGATCGGTCACTAGCGCTGGCCGCGAGGGGTGAGCTGCATGAGTTCGTCTGCGTGCTGCCGGACCGCGAAGAACGCAACGCGAGCACTGAGTTCCTTGGCAGCGCCATCGGACACACGATCACGCTGCGTCCGCCGCAGGAGCCACGTCACCCGGCGGCAGTGGCGGTCCGGCGCCTCCCAGTAGTAGTCGGACTCGATACGCCCAATGCTCACGCTCCTGGTGGCGCGCTCCGGGTGCACCAGCAGGTCGCCGACCTCGGTCTCGAACGCGAAGCGCAGCAGCACGCCTGCCCACGCGGCCACAGTTCCGGTCTTGGCCGCGGGATTGGAGGCCGTGAGCTCGCGCTTCACCGCGGCCCGATCCTCGCCAACAGTGTGTAGATCGCGGACGCCGGGACGCTCAAGCACGACCACCCCGGTGTCGAGGAAGGGCGAGCGTGGCCCGCCAGCGTGAATACCCCATACGTTCATCGCCCCAGTCTGCCGCGGAGCCGCTCGTTGTTGCGTGCCGGGAGACGTCCGATCAGTCCGGGCTCGCTGCCGGCGTGACCACCCCGACGTCGAGTTCGCCGAGCTGCGCGAAGTCGTCGGGGTTGCAGGTGTGGGCCAGCGGCAAGTTCGGCAAGCGTGGTGGCGGTGTTCGCCAGTTCGCCCGGAAGTTCTTCGGCACGAACCTGAAGCGAGGCAGCGCCGGACGTGTCGATGACTCGTCAGACCGACTCAGGCACGAGGGTCAGGATCGTGGTCGACGTGCTCGTCGACGTGCTGACGGAAGCGGGCCGCGTCGATGACCGGCGCGCCGGAGAAGGCGGCGAGAGCGGCGTCGGCCGCGACGAACCGTCGCGACGGGACCGGGCGCAGCTCGCCGGCCGGGACGCCGTTGCGGGTGACGATGAAGCTCTCACCGCCGGTCACCGCGCGCACGATCTCGCCGGAGGCCTTTCGGAGTTCCCGCTGGGTGATGCGACGGGTCAATCGGGCGATCGTGGCCCGGTGCTGCGACGTCCAGACACGGGGTTCCCGCCCGACCTACCGGTCGCCCAAAGGATCGAACCTCGTGGCGAAAGTCGTGGCCAAACTGTCCACGGAGGCCAAATCGCGGGTCGACACCGGGGGGCACCGATGTCCCGCAGAGCCCTTGAAATAGGGCTTTCGGCCGCCACTGGACACCGTTGGCTTTGATAAGGATCTGCTCATAATCCGTCAGATCCTGGTTCGAGTCCAGGCCGCCCTACTGCTTCATGCCTGCAAAAATGAATGATGTCTGGCGTCGGCGAACGAGGCCTCGTGACAAAGGTGTCCGCGGCCCGCGCAAAATCATCTGCTGAGAAACGAGCAGGCGGGTGAGCGGAGCGCGAAGCCACTGCGCTCAACGGTTGTAGTCCGCCAGAAGGAGCACCGGTTCTGCCGGTCGACCGCAGGACCGTCGATGGACGTCTCGCACCGACCGGCCATTGCCGGCCGTGCGGGCTTCGGCGCCGCCTCAGCCGGTTCTGCTGATGCGCATGACGCCAACTGACCCCGGCAAACGTTTTGCGCGGACGCCTTTCGCCTTTCGCGCGAACGAGCACATTGAATGAGCCCGCGCCGACTCGCGGAGCGAAACCTTACCGAGGCTCAACCTTCGACGGTCACGGGGGCTACCCGGGTCGTACGTCATGTCCACCGCACGCGAACGGCGAGGAACCAGTGGCCGCGGAAGATGATTTCGGTGGCGCCCTCGAGCTCGGCGGCTAGTCGCTCGGGCGTGAGAAAGCGTTTGAAGACGCGGTGGGTCGTTCCGTCATTAAGCGTTCGCTGTTCCCAGCGTTCCGGTGGAGTGTCAGGTCGCTGGGCGGCATCGATCACCAGTAGCTCAGGGGCGACGCGCCTGGATTCGGCGAGGAAGGTGGCTCGTTCGCCCTCGGGTAGGTGTCCGTAGAAGTGCGAGGTGAGGACGTGATCGAAGGCGCCGGTGGCGAATGGCAGCGCGAGCGCGTCGCCGCAGATCGCGATCCCGTCAGGAAGCCGCGCCTGGGCGATAGCGACCGATGCCGGGCTCTGGTCAAGGCCCACCACAAGGCCGGTGAGATGCCGGGTTAGAAATCCGGTCCCGCAGGCCACGTCGAGCGTCCGTGTCGGTGCAAGTTCGGCGATGAGCGCGACGAGTTGATCGACCTCGTCCGGCCACCCCGGCCGCTCCCGGTCGGCGAAGCGGCCCTCCCCGAGCCACCACTGATCGTACTCAGCCGCTCGCCGCTCGTAGTAGTCCAGGGTCTGGCGATCACGCGCGAAAGACACGCCGCCGACGCTAGCGACCGCGGCCCTCGGCGTCGCTAGCAGCGTTCTAGTGCTGCCGCCGGCCGATCGAGGCGGGCAGCGTCTCGGCCCTGATCGACGCGGAACCGCCGCCGGACGCGAAGTCGAGCCGTCGCGGTGCCTATGGCGTCAGCGGCGTTGAGACGTTCATCGATCCGGTCATTTGCGGGTTGTGGGCCATGTCGCCGTGAGTACTTGTCCGTCGGCCGTGTTGGTGTTTCGAGTTTTGAGGTGCACGGTGACGCGGTTGCGCGTGAGGTAGGGGCCTTGCGTGAGCGTGTTGTTGGTTCGGGGTGGCAGGCGCCAGGCGACGCGCTGATTGGTTGCCGGCACGTAGCCGCGGACGAGGTTGTCCTCGAGCCAGGCGTAGCGGTCTGCCGCGATGACTGGTGGCGAGCATCCGGTGGGGCAGCGGCTGAGCGTTACGATCCGAGCGTCGATGCGGACTGTCATGGATCCTCCGGGTCGGAAGGCCACCTGGGGCAGGACTCTGGGGCCGCCAGCTCGCCGTAGGGGCCGGAGTTGTGGGTCGTCGAGGTCTCGGGGGATGTTGTCGCTGCTTTGGCGGCACTCGCCGGTGCGCCAGTTGATGTAGCTGGTGGAGTCTTCGCAGCGGTAGCAACCCAGCTGCCCGGCGATCCAGCGGGTGCCGACGGTGGTCCAGCCGGGGTCAGGTGAGGCGAAAGCGTCGACGCTGGACAGGACGTCGTTCGGTACGCCGGTCGTGCGTCCGGTGGACAGTCCGGTGATGTAGGGCTTGGTGTAGGTCGCGCCCGGGGTGGGGGCTGGGCACGTGATCAGGAGGAGCCCGCGATGCGCGCTACGCGGCGCGCAGCCAATACCGAATGTCAGGCGCCGGCGCTGCCCGATGACCGTGTTCACGGCCGTTGCGCCTGCGGCCCGACCGAGAATGAGCCAACGGTCTCCGTCAGCGACGACCGCGCTGGCTGAGCCGCGTTCCTGCAGACCCCGCGGTGTGCCGGCAACCGCGGGCGACGCGATGACGTTGGCCAGCGCGAGCACGCAGATGCAGGCAAAGCGTCGGGGCTTCATGCCTGCTGCAACGCCGGGCCCCACACGAATAGCGACTCGACTCTGCTCTGGCTAGTGCGAGGTCGTATTCACGCGCTGCCCAGCTGTCTGTAAGGCTCAGTGCGGAACCTTGACCGGACAGCGCCATCGAGGCTCTCCTCGGCCGCGAGCGAGCGGTTTCAGCTGCCGCCGTCCCTCCAGATCAGCGCGACATCGGGACGCGTCTCGCAAGACCCGCCCGCAATAGTGCCCGTTGAGGGTGGCTCTAACGGACGCTCAGGCGGCCGTGAAGAGCTGGGCCGCAACACAGGCGGAACTACCGCATAGGACGAACTGGGACGGTCGTGTCCGTTCCGGCCAGTGGTTCTGAAAGCGCGTGCTGCCGGCGCGCGTTTCCCCGCGGTGAGGCTGGCGGGGGCTCGGGTGGGGTGCACGCTACGTCGTGCGCGTGAGGCCCTCGTGCGCGAGTTCGAGTTCCTCGACCAGGATGTCGTTGCCTGAGGCGTTCAGGCCCGGGCTTGAGTACTTGCACGGCCACGCACGGACGAGCGCGTACGTTACGACGACGGCTCCGGTCTGATTGAGGACGTTGATCGTGCAGTCCTTGCGGTCCGCGTCGACCTTGCCGGACAGGACTGCTGAGCGCCAGTTCCACAGCGCAAGCTGGTTGTCGACGCCTCGCCTGAGCACGATGTTCGACCACGTCACCTGACCCCGAAAGCGCTGCGAGAGCGACTCGCCGATCTCGGGGGCGGCGGTGTGCTCGACGACCTGGTTGCCGTTGGACAGGCCGTTGGCCTCTGCGAAGAATCCGGCGGGCTCTGCGCCGCCCAGACTCAGCGAGAACATGAAGTTCGCCACCGGGCTCTGAGCCGTCTCCATCTCCGCTCCTCGGGGTTAGCCGGGCTCAGGCGCCGGGCTGGTACAGGCTGATGGTGAAGACGACGAACTCTGCGGGCTTCACCGGCGCAACGCCGATATTGATGTTGATCTCGCCAAGGTTGATCAGGTCGGGCGGGTTGGTGTGCGCGTCGCATCGGACGAAGAACGCCTCGTGCGGCGATGCGCCGGACAGCGCTTTGGAGCGCCATGCCGTCGTCAGGAAGTTCGAGACTGAGACCGTCAGCTGATCCCATAAGACCTTGTCGTTGGGCTCGAACACCGCCCACGCGGTTCCTTCCATGATGGAGGCTGTCAGGTAGTTGAACAGCCTACGGAGGTTGATGTATCTCCAATCACCAGGGGGCGACTCGAGCGTCCGCGCCCCCCAGACCATTGTCCCGCGTCCAGGAAACGACCGCAGGCAGTTGATACCCGCGGCGTTCAGGGGCTCTTGGCCGGCGTCGCTCACGTCGGCCACGGGCCTGAGGACCCCCGAGAGGTTCACATTCGCCGGAGCTTTATGGACGCCGCGCTGCGAGTCGACGCCCGACCACGCGCCCGCAATGTGTCCGGATGGCGGGATCTGCAGCGGTGCGTTAGCCACCGGGTCCATGACCTCGATCCAAGGCCAATAGAGCGTGGCGTACTCGTTGACGGGGCTTATGCCGTCTCGCCACTCGGCGACGTCGGACGCGTTCAGGCCAGGCGGCGGATCGAGGATCACCATCCGGCGACGAGCCTCACAGGCCGCGATCACGTCTCCCTGAACGGCACGGATATCGAGGGGACCGGCCGTCAGCAACGGCGACATCAGATCCGGTAGACAGACAGTCGCCACGTCGGGGATCAGATCCACCGCCGCCAAACCCGTCATGTGCCGCTCGTCGCCGGTGAGGTCAGCGAGCACAAGCGCCTGCGGCTCGGCGCCGGTTGCGAGCACCGCGCCATCGAGTTCCGCTGGAACCAGTTCGGCTGTCGTCAGCAGCCCCCCGCACGAGACCACAGTGACCAGCCGCGAGGCCGGGTCGTCCCCGACGCCTTGGTTGATCGCGGCGACGACGGACCTCGGGCCGGGCGTCACCGTCAACGCTGAGAACGTCTCGGCCGCGTCTCCAGCAGCCACGGAGACCTCGAAGGTCGGCAGGTCAGCGGTGCCTCCGTCGCGCTTGAGCGAGATCCTGACCTCGGTGTCTGCGTGTCGGTCTGCGGTGGCGCACGTCGCCTTTTTGACGAACTCGTACGGGACGAGCGTGTCATCCGCGGCGCTCCTCGCCTGGATAAACGGGCGTCCCTCGAAGTCGTCGTGGCCGATGCGGATGATCCAGGCGAGTCCGCCGCCGTTCGCGAAAAAGCCGCGAACGCTGTGGGCCAGGTAGGCACCATCAAGGTACGGGCCGCTCTCCGTGGCGAAAAGGCGTTCGAAGTCGGTCCAGCTCGTCACCTCGGTCGGTGTGTTCAGGGGACCGGTCGGCGCGAAGCCGACGAAGGCTGTCACCGACGTCGCCACCCCCTGTATCGGCCGCTCCGGAGCGGGCGTCTCGTTGACGTACACGCCTGGAGTGTTGATCGGGTTCGTGTAGCGCACCGCCGTATTCTCGACGCATCGCACGTCACAGCGCAATCGTTCGCGCGCCGTGAACCCTTCACGACCCGAGATGGCGACCCCTGAGGACTACTGCTCCGGACGAGGAGCAGCGCACCAGGGCCAGCGAGGGGGATGGCTGCTTTTCGCCCGAAGCGACAGCGGACCTTGGCATTGCTCCTGCCTCGCAGCAGAGTGGCAGAATGGGGTGATGGAAGTCATCAACCGTGCGGCGCTCGTAGACCGGTTTGGCGACTGGCCGTCGTTTCACGACGCTGAGGTGTACGCCCTGCGGCTCGACTCAGGCCAGCGCACAGACGGCATTGCGCGGCTGGAACTCGATGTCCATGTCTTCGGCGTCTACGGGACGCTCCCTGACGGTCATTTCGACTTCGTCAACCACACTGTGGTCACGCTTGGATTCGAGGAGGTCGAGGCAATCGAACTGGAGGGCTTCGGCCCTCAAAACGTGCTGGACGAACTAGTCCTTGAGGAAGTGCGCCTCGCCGCGGGCCGACAAATCCAGGTGACTCTGCCGGCGAACAACGGCTTAGACGGGAGCTTCCGCTGCCGGACGGTCACTGTCCTGCGGGCCGAGCCGATGACCCCGACGACGCACTCCGTCTACGGCGACCGCAGTTAGACCGAGACTGCTGCTTCTCGCGCAAAGCAGAAGTCCCGGTCACTCGCTCAGCGACTGTCTCAGTCCACGTCTGGAGGCAGACGAGTTCGAGACTGTCGATGCCGCGTTGCGCGGCGACATGATGATCACCATCCGGCTCGCAGACGCACCGGCCGGGACCGAACTCCTCGCCGTCCATGACGGACTGCCCGAGGGGCTCTCGCCTGCCGCCAGCGAGTTCGGCTGGCGAGAGGCGCTCGCGCAGCTCGCTGCGCTCGTCGAGGAGCGCGGGCAAAGCTCCCACCCTCCCTCGTGGCGTTGCTGCTTTCTCTTTCATGGATCGGAGTTCACAGCCGCCGTGCGCGGGTAGACGGCGAGACATGCCCAAACCGCCCCTCCCGCCGGAGCTCGACGAGTTCCTGGCCGATCCCAACCCGTCGGTCATCGCGTCGCTGCGGCCCGACGGGAGTCCCCACACCGCCCCCACCTGGTACCTCTGGGAGAACGGGCGTGTCGTCGTGAACATGGACGAGGGCCGCAAGCGGCTCGACTACATGCGCAGGGACCCGCGCGTCTCGATCACGGTGCTCGGCAAGGACGACTGGTACCACCACGTGACCCTGCGCGGCCGGGTGGTGTCAATCGAACAGGACACCGACTTCGAGGTCATCGACCGCCTGTCGCGCCATTACACCGGCGAGCCCTACCAGCAGCG